>CAZFPG010000329.1:0-4132 GCA_964521055.1 uncultured Marinobacter sp. | reverse complement strand
GCTGAACCTGGGCGTTGTGCCCCAGGAGTTCAACTTCAACCAGTTCGAGAAGGTGTTCGATATTGTTACCACCCAGGCTGGCTACTATGGCATCCCCCTCAGGAAAGCCTCGGAATCCGCGGAAAAGTACCTGCGCCAGCTCGGGCTCTGGGACAAGCGCAACACTCCGGCGATGATGCTCTCGGGGGGTATGAAGCGGCGGCTGATGATTGCCCGGGCTCTGGTCCACGAGCCGAAACTGCTGATCCTGGACGAACCCACAGCGGGTGTGGATATCGAGTTGCGTCGTTCCATGTGGGCGTTTCTTGAGGAGATGAACCGGCAGGGCACCACCATCATCCTGACCACGCACTACCTGGAAGAGGCGGAAGCCCTGTGCCGCAATATCGCGATCATTGATCACGGCCGGATCCTGCGCAATACCAGCAAGAAGGAACTGCTGCAGCAGCTGAGCTCGGAGACCTTCGTGCTGGATACCGCTGAACCGCTGGAGAAAGCGCCGGAACTGGATGGTTTCTATAACCACCTTGATGACGAGGGTGCCCTGGTGGTGGATGTGGAGAAAGGCCAGAGCCTTAACGGCATGTTTATCCAGCTTGAACAGCAGGGCATCCGCGTGGTCAGCATGCGCACCAAGGCGAACCGGTTGGAAGAGCTGTTTATCCGCATGGTTGAGGATAACAATGCGGACGCTACCAGCCGGGGAGACGCGGCATGAGAACAGATGCAATGTTAACGGCCTACAAGACCATCGTGGTCCGTGAAATCCGTCGCTTCATGCGCATATGGCCGCAAACGCTGTTGCCGCCGGCGGTGACCATGACGCTGTATTTCATCATTTTCGGCAACCTGATCGGCTCCCGTATCGGGGTGATGGGCGGGTTCGACTATATGTCGTTCATCGTTCCCGGGCTAATCATGATGGCGGTGATCACCAGTTCCTATGCCAATGTGGTGTCGTCGTTTTTCTCCATGAAGTTCCAGCGCAGCATTGAAGAGTTGCTGGTGTCTCCGGTGCCCAACTGGATCATTCTGGCCGGTTATGTCACGGGGGGCATGTCACGTGGCCTGGGTATCGGCCTGATTGTGACGCTGCTGTCGCTGGGCTTTACCGACCTGTCGATTCACCATTTGCCGATGGTAATCCTGACTGTTTTTCTTACCTCGGCCCTGTTTTCACTGGGTGGTTTCATCAATGCCATGCTGGCCACCAAGTTTGATGATATTTCCATCGTTCCCACGTTTGTGCTCACACCACTGACATACCTCGGTGGCGTGTTCTATTCCATCGATATGCTGCCGGGCTTCTGGCAGGGGGTGTCGATGATCAATCCGATTCTCTACATGGTGAACGCCTTCCGTTATGGCATTCTCGGGGTGTCGGATGTCAATCCCTACATTGCCCTTGGTATGATTGTGCTATTCATTGCCATCCTGTCTGCCATTTCCCTGCGCATGCTGGCGCGAGGCAAGGGCATTCGTCACTGATGTCTGGTTCCAGGATCTGTCATGGCCCTTATTGATGCCCCGCTGGGCAAATCCAGCGACTACCCGGATGCCTATGATCCGCAACTGCTGTTCCCTGTCGCCAGGGATGAAAACCGGCGCCGGATTGGTCTGGATGATGGTCGCTGGTCCTGGTTCGGGGAAGACCTCTGGCAGGCCTGGGAAATTTCCTGGCTCCGGGCCGGTGGGGTGCCCGCGGTGGCCTGGGCAGAAATCCGCGTGCCGGCGGCATCGCCGTCCATCATTGAATCCAAGTCCCTCAAGCTGTATCTGAACTCCCTCAACCAGACGGTGTTTTCGTCGGCCGGGCAGGTCAGGGATGTGATTTCCCGGGACCTGTCCAGTGCCAGCGGGGCCTCGGTGGCTGTGGAGCTGCACAGTGTTGACCAGGGTGCCAGGGCGGTCGGGCGGCCGGAAGGATTTGTGCTGATCGATGACGAGGAAGTGGCGTCCGTGGGTTATGACTACAACCCGGATACCCTGCGAGCCGGTGGTGATGTGGTTTCGGAAAAGCTTTGCTCACACCTGCTAAAGAGCAACTGCCCGGTTACCGGCCAGCCGGACTGGGCCACGGTGCTGGTGGACTACACCGGCCCGGCAATCGACCGGGCGGGCCTGTTGCGGTACATCGTGAGCTTTCGCCAGAAGCAGGATTTCCATGAACATTGTGTGGAAACCCTGTTCACGGACCTGATGGCCCGCTGTAGCCCGCAACATCTGTCGGTCTGTGCGCGGTATACGCGGCGGGGCGGGCTGGATATCAACCCCTGGCGCAGCACCGAGCCGGAAGATGCCGCAGGGCCAAGGCTGATCAGGCAGTAGGAGCGTCAGGAATCCTCTTCCTGGCGCAGGCGTTCGGCGGCGTCCTCGAGGGCGGAAAGGATGGATTCCCGTTCCCTCTCGGTGATCTTCTCGGAGTCCAGGTACATGGCAAAGCCGCTGTGCTCGTGCTCCAGGAAGCTGCGGTTGGGGCCCATGTCGCGGCGGAAGTCCACGACCTCGTAGATGGATACCGGGCGGCCGAAGCCTTTCACAGTGATCTCGCCCTTGTCGCGGCACATGATGCGGTCTTTGATCAGCGAGAAGGTTTCATAGGAAATCAGGATTTCCCCGGGCTCGGCGAGGGATTCCAGGCGGCTGGCCAGGTTCACTTCCTTGCCGATGATGGTGTAGTCCATCCGGTTTTCCGCGCCGAAGTTGCCTACGGTGGTGTAGCCGGTGCTGATACCCATGCGGATTTCCAGCGGCGTCTTGATACCCTGGCTCCGCCATTTCTGGCGCATGATCTTCATGTGCTTGCGCATTTCCACCGCCATGGACACACAGGCGAAGGCGTCCTCTTTCTGGCCACGGCTGGTGGGGTCGCCGAAGAAGATCATGATGGAATCGCCAACAAACTTGTCAATGGTGCCGCCATACTTGAGGGCCACCTCGGACATTTCATTGAAGTAGTGGTTGAGCAGTTCGGTCAGTGCTTCCGGTTCCATCTCTTCAGACAGCTCCGTAAAGCCCTTGATGTCCGAGAAAAACACGGCCAGCTTCTTGCGCTGGGTTTCCAGCCGCACGTCCCGTTCACCGGTAAAGATGGACTGCCACACCTGGGGTGAGAGGTACTTGGACAGTTTGTGGGAAAGCGCGATGGACTGTTCCCGTTGATTCTGGATCTGGGTCTTTGCCATCATCAGGGCGCGGGCCTGCTGATGGGAATAAAAGGCGGTTACGCAGATATAGAGTCCGGTGGCAAGAATGGCGATAATGCTGGTGATCATCGGTGACTGGAAAGAGTCGGCGGGCCCCACAACGGCGACTCCGATAGCGCCACTGGCAGCCATGATGACGGTGCCGAACAGCCACTGGCGGATACCGCCAACGATCAGGCAACTGAACATCAGCATCAGCACCACGGCAACGGATGGAATGGCAATGAGCCCGATACAACCGACGAACCCGCCGCCGATGGCGCAGTCCACCAGCAGCATTTTCTGGCGGATGCGGGGCGAGTTGCGCAGAAAGGTTTTACGGGTAAGCTGATGGGCAATGTGGGGCCAGGTGAGAGCACCGGCCAGCAACCAGAGCATCCACAGGCCAAACACATCCTGCAGAACACCGGATACGATGATGCCTGCGGTTGCAGTGTACGCCAGAATCCTGCCGCTATAGTCCGGCATGGGGGGGATGGCAACAGGGTTGTTCTGCGAGTCCAGTACAGCGGACTTGCTGGCGCTGGAGCTGGCGTTACGCAGGTCAATCGGTGCGCTCATCATCTCAGGAGCGAACCCGGGAGTTGCGATAGCTTTGCTGTTGGCTCATAAAAGCGTCTACCGGCTCAATTATCGTTTTTAGGGTAGATAGTACGTATTTATCGTGGAAACTACTTAGACTAAAGACTAACAGTAATACATCTGTCCCACAATTCGTGGCAATCTTTTCGGCCTGATGTGACCGCTACACCCAACCACAGCGAGACACTATGACAGCAGTAATGGAAGCGTTATTGAACCGTTCGTCGGAGCCGCGCCTTACTGGGCCGGCACCGGATGCGGAAACCCTGGAAAAGGCCTTTGCCTGTGCTGCCAGGGCACCGGACCATGCGCTGTTGCGGCCCTGGCGGTACCTGGTTATCGAG
>CAZFPG010000328.1:0-4159 GCA_964521055.1 uncultured Marinobacter sp. | reverse complement strand
ACCGATAAATGTGATTGTTGCCATCTTATTGTTCTCCATTTTTGATCAGGTTTGGTCTGTTCGGTTTTACTCAGGGTTTCATAAAGAACCGCTCGATCCACTCCGGGTCCACGCTCTCCAGTGTCGGGAAATGCCAGCGTGGTTTGAGGTCCTTGTCGATCAGCAGTGCCCGGACGCCCTCTGCAAATTCGCCCATTTTCAGGCAGCGCTTCGATATCTGAAGTTCCTTGTCGAACACCTCGGAAAGGCTGTCGTGCAGGGTGTTGTGATAGTGTTGCCAGCTCAGGGTCATGGAAGCCGGTGACGCCGCCGCAACGGTCTTGACCGCCTTGATCAGCCAGGGATCTTCGCCGGCGTATTGCCCCAGGTTATCCACCACTTCCACCAGGGAATCGCCGTCGGTAAGCGCCTGGATCACATCAAAGTGCTCGCGCACCACGGACGGGGGCATTGCCTCGCCGGAACCTGCTTCAAACCGTCGCAACACACCGCTAACAGCTGCGTAGGCGTCATCTTCGAAGCCGGACTGTTGCAGGGCCCGTTTCACCTCGTCCTGCATTTCATGGCGAATAAACCGGTCCGCCAGCCCGGTGAAGATGGCATCGGAAGCGTTCATACGCGCGCCGGTCAGGCCCAGGAACAACCCTGTACGGCCCGGCATCCGGTTGAGGAACCAGCCAGCACCCACATCCGGATACAGGCCAATGCTCACTTCTGGCATGGCCACCCGTGAATGCTCTGTCACTACCCGATGGGAGCCGCCCACCATCAGTCCCAGGCCGCCACCGATTACCAGGCCGTTACCCCAGACGATAAAAGGCTTGGGGTAGGTGTGGATCTGGTAGTCCAGCTCGTATTCATCGGTGAAGAACCTGTCCCCTTCGCTGGCAGAACGGCTGTCGGAACGGGGCTCGGTCATATCCCGGTAAAGCGCCACTATGTCGCCACCGGCACAGAATGCCTTTTCGCCCTCGCCCTCGAGCCAGACAGCGCCAATGGTGTCGTCTGCCGCCCATTGGTCCAGCCTGGCTTTCAGCAGGTGAATCATCTCCAGCGACAGGGCGTTCATGGAGCGCGGCGTATTCAGCCGTGCAACACCAATGCGACGGCCGTCGGCGGCTTCCAGTTCTTCAAATACGACTACTTGATTGCTCATAGCATTTACTCAGTGTTCTCGCCCGGCTTATCGATTCTTCCACTCGGGAGTACGCTTCTCGAGAAACGCATTGACCCCTTCGCGCTGGTCTTCGGTGCGGAACAGATCCACAAACAGTTCCCGTTCCATGCGCCAGCCGTCGTCATGGCTGCGGCCATCCCGGGCACTCATCACCAGGGTCTTGCAACGGGCCACGGAAGACGGGCTCTGCTTGCCGGCCATTTCCGCCAGTTCCAGGGCCTTGTCGAAGGCCGCGCCCGATGGCACCACCTCTTCCACAAGACCGATACTCAGCGCCTTGTCAGCCTTGATTCGCTCGCCGCACAGGATCATGCGCTTGGCCCAGCCTTCACCCACCAGCCACGGCAGGTTCTGGGTGCCACCGGCACAGGGCAGCAGCCCCACGGTGGCTTCCGGCAAGGCCATCTGGGCATGCTCCTCGGCAATACGGATATCGCAGGCCATGGCACATTCCAGGCCACCGCCCATGGCGTAGCCGTTCACTGCCGCAATGGACACGCCACGGAAGCGGCTCAGGGCACTGAAGGCCCGGCCGAAGGCCTTGCCCATCAAATCGGCATTGGCGATATCACCGTCGGCAAAACTCTTGAGATCGGCGCCGGCGGAGAAAAACTTCTCGCCCTGGCCGGTCACCACCAGTGCGAAGATATTGCGGTCGGCGTTCAGCGCCTCAATGGTCTCTTCCAGTGCTTTCAGGGAATCCAGCGTCCAGGTATTCGCCGGTGGATTGTTGATGGTGATAATCGCGGTGTGGTCGCGCTTTTCCAGTTGTATCAGTTCGCTCATGTGAATTCTCACCTGTTATTCGATGGCTGTTATTGGATAGCCTCGGCGACACCGGGCTCAAGCAGCCGGCGGGCCACAATCAGCCTCATGATCTCGTTGGTGCCTTCCAGTATCTGATGCACCCGCAGGTCACGCACATAGCGCTCCAGCGGATATTCGCGGATGTAGCCGTAACCGCCGTGAAGCTGCAATGCCTCGTTGCACACGTCAAAGCAGGCATCGGTGGCAAAGCGTTTGGCCATGGCACAGTGGAGGGTGGCTTCGTTGTCGCCCTGGTCCAGCCGGTAGGCGGCCAGGCGAACCATCTGCCTTGCCGCCACCAGGTTGGTGGCCATGTCCGCCAGCTTGAACTGCAGCGCCTGGAAGCCTGCCAGGGACTGACCGAACTGCTCACGCTCGTGCATGTAGTTACGGGCCCGAAGCAGGGCGGCATGGGCACCACCAATGGAGCAGGTGGCAATGTTCAGGCGCCCACCGTCCAGGCCTTTCATGGCAATCATGAAGCCCTGGCCTTCCTCACCCAGGCGGTTGTTGGCCGGCACGCGCACATTCTCGAAGGTAATCTGGCGGGTAGGCTGACTGTTCCAGCCCATCTTTTCCTCGGCCTTGCCGTAGTGGATACCGTCGCTGTCAGCGGGCACCACGAACGCACTGATGCCCTTCGGACCACTGTCCGGCGCACCGGTACGGGCCATGACCACCAGCATCTGGGTGGCGCCGGCACCGGAAATGAACACCTTGCTGCCGTTAAGCAGGTAGCTGTCGCCATCACGGGTGGCCTTGGTGCGCAGGTTACCCGCATCGGAGCCGGCACCCGGTTCGGTCAGGCAGTAGGAGCCCAGCCATTCACCGCTGGCCATTTTCGGGGCAATCTGTTTCTGGATATCGGCATTGCCAAACTGCGCCACCATCCATGTCGCCATGTTGTGAATGGTGATGTACGCGGCCGTGGAAGGGCAGGCAGCCGCCAGCTCTTCCACGATCACGCTGGTATCCAGCCGTGACAGGCCCATACCCCCCTGGGCTTCCGGGGTATAGATGCCGCAAAACCCCATTTCACCCGCTTCGCGAATCACTTCCACCGGAAACAGATGGTCTGCGTCCCATTTCGCCGCGTGGGGGGCCATGGCCTTTTCCGCGAAGGCCTTTGCGGCCTCGCGGAAGGCCAGTTGATCTTCCGTCAGATCAAAGTTCATGGGCTCCCCTTACCGCATGCGGATAGAGAAGTTGGTTTCGGCAACCGCGTCGCTGCTGAACCAGCGCGCTGTAATGGTTTTGGTTTCGGTGTAGAACTTCACCGCCTGCTTGCCGTAGGCATGCTGGTCACCGTAGAAGGAGCCCTTCCAGCCGGTGAACGAGAAGAACGGCAGGGGTACCGGAATGGGCACGTTGATACCTACCTGGCCCACTTCGATTTCGTGCTGGTAGCGGCGTGCCGCCCCACCGGAGCTGGTGAAGATGGAGGTGCCGTTGCCGTAGGGGTTGTCGTTCACCAGGGCGATGGCGTCTGCCAGGGTATCCACTTCCATGCATTCCAATACCGGGCCAAAGATTTCTTCCTTGTAGATGTCCATGTCCGCCTTGACTCCGGAGAACAGCGTGGGACCAACCCAGTTGCCATCCGGCAGACCATCAACAGTGCAGTTGCGGCCGTCCAGTAACAGGTTGGCGCCTTCTTCCTCGCCGCGGGTAATCAGCGACTCAACGCGCTCTTTCGCTTTCTGGCTGATGAGCGGGCCGTAACTGGCAGACTTGTCGTTCCAGGCACCCGGCTTGACGGCGGCCAGCGCTTCCTTCACTTCCGGAATCCACTGCTGGGCCTCGCCTACAAACACGGCCACCGAAATAGCCATACAACGCTGGCCGGCGGCACCAACCGAGGCACCGACCAGGGCTTTCACAACCTGGTCCTTGTTGGCATCCGGCAGGACCACCATGTGGTTCTTGGCGCCGGCAAAGCTCTGTACACGCTTCATGTTGCGGGTACCGGTTTCGTAGATGTAACGGCCTACCGGCACTGAACCCACGAAGGACACCGCCTTGATCGCGGGATCGGTCAGCAGCACATCCACCTGTTCCTTGCCACCGTGGACCACCTGCAGCACGCCCTTGGGTGCGCCAGCCTGTTCAAACAGTTCGGCCAGGCGCATGGGGGTCAGCGGGTCCTGCTCGGACGGCTTGAGGATAAAGGTGTTA
>CAZFPG010000327.1:0-4165 GCA_964521055.1 uncultured Marinobacter sp. | reverse complement strand
TCCGGTGGCTTTCAGGTGTTCAGTCTGGGTGAAATGCGCAAGATCACCGAAGCGGGAGTGGCTTTCCGCTCTCCTGTGGACGGTTCCCCCGTGGAGCTGTCACCGGAAATTGCCATGCAGGTGCAACGGGACCTGGGCTCCGATATCGTGATGATTTTCGATGAATGCACGCCATACCCCGCGACAGAGAAGCAGGCCAGCGAATCCATGGAGCTGTCACTGCGCTGGGCACGGCGAAGCAAAGAGGCCCATGCGGGTAATCCGGCCGCCCTGTTTGGTATTGTCCAGGGCGGCATGTATGAGTCATTGCGGGACCGGTCACTGGAGGGCCTGACGGAGATCGGATTCGATGGCTATGCCATCGGGGGGCTGTCGGTAGGGGAGCCCAAGGAGGATATGATCCGTATCCTGGACCATCTGCCACCGAAAATGCCTGAAGACCGGCCCCGTTACCTGATGGGCGTTGGCCGGCCGGAAGACCTTGTGGAAGCGGTTCGCCGTGGGGTGGATATGTTTGACTGCGTGATGCCCACCCGTAACGCCCGCAATGGTTACCTGTTTACCTCCACGGGCATCGTCAAGATCCGCAATGCGCGCCATCGTCATGATACCGCGCCGCTGGACGTTCAATGCGACTGTTATACCTGTAATAATTTTTCGAGAAGTTACCTGCATCATCTGGATAAGTGTGGAGAAATGCTCGGCTCGCAACTCAATACCATTCACAATCTGCGTTACTACCAGAACGTGATGGCCGGATTGCGTGGCGCAATTGAAGCAGGTACATTGTCGGACTTTATTAGCGACTTCTATGCTCGCCGGGGTGAAACCGTGCCACCAATGGCACACTGACGGCGGGGCAAGCCGGTTCTGAACCGCTACCTGAACTTTTCTTAAAAACGGAGATAGTCAATGAAATCAATCAAGTTACTTGTTGCTGCACTCTTTGCCGTGATGCCGGCACTGGCCATGGCGCAGGATCCCGGTGCTGGCGGAATGGGTGTAATGGGGCAGGTGATTTTCTTTGCCGGCTTTATCCTGATTTTCTACTTCCTGATCTGGCGCCCGCAGTCCAAGCGCGCGAAAGAGCACAAGGCGCTGATGTCTGGCCTGAACAAGGGTGACGAGGTGGTTACGTCCGGCGGCATGGCCGGCAAGATCACCAAGGTAACCGACGATTTTATCGTGGTGGAAATCGCCGATAACGTTGAAGTGAAGGTTCAGAAAGTTGCTGTTGCAGCGGCACTTCCGAAAGGAACTCTGAAAGACATCTGAGCCGGCTCCTGACTCAGGTCTGAATTTGCCAAGCTGAAACATCACAGCCGGCCCGTTGGCCGGCTTAAAGGGACCCCATGCTGAACAAGTATCCGCTCTGGAAAAACCTGGTTATCCTGATCGCGCTGGCGATCGGGTTCATCTATGCCCTGCCTAATGTCTTCCCCGATGACTATGCCGTACAGATCACCGGTGCGCGCAGTAGCACCGAGGTCGACCAGAGAATTCTGGACAGGGCTGTTGATGCGCTCGAGGCCAAGGGCATTACAGTCAAGGAGTCAGAGATTCAGGAGCGCGATGCACTGATTCGCGTGAACAACTCCGACGATCAGGTGCGCGCACGGCCGGTAGTGCAGGATGCACTGGGCAGGGACTACCTGGTGGCGCTGAATATGGCACCATCCACGCCGGAGTGGCTGAAAAGCCTTGGTGCCGGGCCCATGAAGCTGGGCCTCGACCTCCGGGGTGGCGTTCACTTCCTGCTGGAGGTGGACATGGAGACAGCCCTTGAGCAGCGCCTTGAAGCTATGTCCAGCCAGATCAAGCGTGAGCTCCGGGACGAGCGTGTGCGCTACCGGGGCGGTGACCTGGAAGGCGACAATTCCATCGTTCTGACGTTCCGCGATGAAGAGTCCCGCAGTGAGGCGTTCAGCCTGGTTCGTGACCAGTACAACCAGTTCACCCTGGACGAACAGAGTGAAAACGGTGAATACCGCCTGATACTGACCATGTCGGAAGCCGAGATCCGCTCTATCCAGGATTACGCTCTGGAACAGAACCTGACCACCATCCGTAATCGTGTTAACGAGCTGGGTGTTGCGGAACCCCTGGTGCAGCGGCAGGGTGCCGACCGGATTATCGTGGAGCTGCCGGGTGTTCAGGATACCGCGGCTGCAAAACGTGTACTGGGCGCCACAGCCAACCTGGAATTCCGTCTTGAAGCCCGCCAGGATGCGTCACAGGCCAACACTGAAACCTACGGGTTCCGTGACAACCCGAACCGGGAAGCCAGGCTGGAAGAGGAAGTCATCGTAACCGGTGATAATGTCTCCAATGCCCAGCAGGCGTTCGATGAAAACGGCCAGCCCCAGGTCAACATCACCATGGATTCCGTGGGCGGCGACCTGATGAACCGGGCCACCCGCAATGCCATCGGTCGCCGCATGGCGGTGCTGTTTATTGAGTACCGGACAGAAACGGAAGAACTGGTGGTGGACGGCGAAACCCGCACCGTCGACAACCGGGTTGTGGAGAAGGGCATTATCAGTCTTGCCACCATCCAGTCCGCGCTGGGAAGCAGCTTCCGTATAACCGGGCTGGATTCCATTCCCGAAGCCTCGGAGCTGGCGTTGCTGTTGAGAGCCGGTTCCCTGGCTGCTCCGATGTACTTTGTACAGGAACGGACCATCGGCCCAAGCCTGGGCCAGAAAAACATTGATGCCGGCATGATGTCCGTTCTGCTCGGTTTTGTACTGGTGCTTGCTTACATGGCCATCTACTACCGTGGCTTTGGTATGGTGGCCAATGTGGCGTTGACGCTCAACCTGATGTTGCTGATCGCCTGCATGTCGATCCTCTCCGCAACACTGACGCTGCCGGGTATTGCCGGCATTGTACTGACGGTCGGTATCGCCGTGGACGCCAATGTGCTGATCTTCGAGCGAATAAAGGAAGAGCTCAAAACCGGGGTTCCGCCACAGTCGGCTATAAATGCGGGCTATTCCCGCGCGTTCGTGTCGATATTCGACGCCAACATAACCACGTTGTTGGTGGCGGTTATCCTGTTCGCCATGGGGTCCGGCCCGGTTAAAGGGTTCGCGGTAACACTGTCTATCGGCATCCTCACGTCGATGTTCTCCGGGCTGATGGTCAGTCGCAGCATCGTAAATCTTGTATACGGCGGTCGGCAGGTCGAGAAGCTGTCGATTGGAGGGAAACTGGCCAATGTCTGAAGTTGAGAAGAAACCAATCGATTTCATGGGCATACGGAAGGTTGCTTCCGTTGTCTCCGTTGCACTGGTCATTGCCGCGGTCGCCCTGCTGGCAATCCGCGGCCTGAACCTTGGCCTCGACTTTACCGGTGGTACCTCGGTGGAGCTCGAGTACCAGCAGGCACCAGCACTTGATGATGTGCGTGAAACCCTTGAAGACGCTGGCTATGAGCAATTTGTGGTGCAGAACTTCGGTTCCGACACTTCGGTTCTTGTGCGCATGGCGGAATCGGAAAATGACAAGCTGGCGGTAGAGGTGGCCGAAGCCCTCAGGGCTGATGGCGCCGAGCTTGATCTTGTCAGTTCCGAGTTTGTGGGCTCCCAGGTGGGCGAAGAGCTGAAAGAGGACAGCGGCCTGGGGATGCTGATTGCGCTTGCGGTGGTTCTTATCTACGTGGGTATGCGTTTCCAGTTCAAGTTTGGTATCGCAGCCGTTGTACCACTCGCACACGATGTCATCATTGTTCTCGGTGTCTTCTCGCTGTTCCAGTGGACCTTTGACCTGAGTGTGCTGGCCGCGCTGCTCGCGGTGATCGGTTACTCCCTCAACGATACCATCGTTGTGGCGGACCGGATCCGTGAAAACTTCCGCAAGATGCGGGAGGGTGATTCCGAGCACGTGATCAACGAGTCGATCCACCAGACCATCAGCCGCACGATCAACACATCCGGGACCACCCTTGTGGTTCTGTTTGCGCTCTATTTCCTGGGTGGTGAAGCCATCAACAATTTCGCCGTGGCCCTGATTATCGGCGTTGTGGTGGGTACCTATTCATCCATTTACGTGGCGGCCAACATGCTGGTTGTGTTGGGGGTTGCCCGCGAAGATCTGATTGTACCGCCGAAGGAAGGCCTGGCGGGGCAGGAAGAGGAAGAAGAGCAGCCGCCTGAGTGGCTTA
>CAZFPG010000326.1:0-4211 GCA_964521055.1 uncultured Marinobacter sp. | reverse complement strand
CCTCGAGCTCCTCCCTGGCAGGGCATTCGTCGCGCTCATGGAGCGGGAACGGAGGCAGAACCAGCAGCAGCTCGTCTTCGGTCATGGACCACAAATTCGCGCTGAAATCATCCGTCAGAAACGGTTCAAGCTCTTTGGGCAACTGCTGCGCCTGCTCATCGCTGGTTACCAGCCCCAGCATAAACCTGGAAACCAGCGTCTTTTGCATGGGGCCCATACAACGCTGACACTCCAGGGTTACCGGCGCTTCCAGCTCACCCACAACCATGCGCCGACGCTCACTGTCCATGGAAAAAGACAGTTCTACCCGGCACACTGCGCCGTCCTCAAATCCGTAAACGGAATCACCAAAGCGAGACAATGCCTTCAGAGGAATCTCTCCCTCCAACACAATCTTTTGCTCTGCCAAACGATAAGGATCGACAGTTTTAGGCAGCTCGGCACTTGAGGCTTTTGACATAGGCGCGCAATTTTAGGGGCCCCGCACGCTGCTGTCAAAGACTTCATGCGCATTTGGCGCAGGGTTACACCGGGGATAGGTGTATTCTACGATAATACAATTGTACCGGGAGCCTTCCCGGCCGGGTATCACACTCTCATAAGGAAGCCAATGAAATCGCAGCCGCTACTGCTTGCCTCCTCATCGCCCTACCGCCGGCAACTGCTGGAAAGGCTCGGATTGCCTTTCGAGACAGCGTCACCGGACATCGACGAGTCACCCGCCAACAACGAAACGGCGGAACAGCTGGCTGTACGGCTGGCCCGGAGCAAAGCCGAAGCGCTGGCGAAGGCCTGGCCCGGACACTGGATTATCGGCTCGGACCAGGTCGCCTGCCTGCAGGACGGCACCCTGCTGAACAAGCCCGGAACCCACGATCACGCGGTAGAGCAACTGGGCCGAAGTAGTGGCCAGCGTGTCTCCTTCATGACCGGCCTGGCGCTGCTGGATTCCAGTTCAGGAAAAACCCAGACCCATTGCGAGCATTTCCACGCCCACTTCCGGCACCTCGGCAGGGAGGAGATCGAGAATTATCTGAAGGTGGAGCAACCCTATGATTGCGCCGGCAGCTTCAAAATGGAGGGGCTGGGCATTGCACTGTTCCGCCAGCTGGAAGGCAGGGACCCCAACAGCCTGGTGGGGCTGCCATTGATCGCACTCACCGACATGCTGCGAAACTGGGGGCTCAACCCGTTACTTCAGCCCCCGGGCACCTCAACGGAGTTCGAACCGTGACTCGGTAACGTAGCGGGCAATACCGCTACCCACTGACACACCGAACTGATCCACAATATCCTGGAACGGCGACTTGCGGCGACTGTAATCCACAAGATCTTCCTGGCCAATGACCTGCCTGGCCACATGGGACGAACTGCCAAGACCATCGATCAGCCCCAGCTCCAGGGCCTGCTCACCACTCCAGACAAGCCCCGAGAACAAGCGCTCATCATCGGCGAGGCGGTCGCCGCGCCCCTTGCGCACGCTATCGATGAACTGGCTATGGGTGGTCTCCAGCACACTCTCCCAGAACTGCACTTCTTCCTCTTCCTCGGGTGAAAACGGGTCAAGAAAACCCTTGTTCTCGCCAGCGGTGTAAAGTCGACGATCAATACCGACTTTCTCCATGATGCCGGTAAAACCGAAGCCGCCGGCGACCACACCAATGGAACCGACGAGACTGGCCTTGTCCGCGTATATTTCATCCGCAGCGGCCGCGATGTAATAAGCGCCGGAAGCACCGATGTCGGAAATGACGGCGTACAGTTTCTTGTCCGGATGCTCGTCCCTCAGGCGGACAATTTCATCATAGATGTATCCTGACTGCACCGGGCTGCCCCCCGGGCTGTTGATCCGTAGAATAACGCCTACCGAATTTTCAGCCTCAAACGCGCTTCGCAGGGCACCCACTATATTGTCCGCACTGGCCAGCTCATCCGCTGCGATAGTACCCTCAACGTCCACAAGCGCGGTGTGCTCGCCCTTGGTAGCGGACTCCAGTGCGCCGCCAAAAGGGAACTGAATCATGAACAACAGGGCAAAAAGATATCCGAATGTGAGCAACTTGAAGAAAATACCCCAGCGCCGGCTCTTTCTCTGCTCCGACTGCAGGGACATCACCAGCTTTTCAATCAGCTTCCAGTCGCGGGCCGATTCCGGAGGTATAGCCGGATTCTTGCGGCTGCCGGAAGGTTTGCCAGCCCCCCTGTCTGCCCCGCTCCCTGGCTCGCTTCCCCAGCCCGGATTCCTGTCTGATTCCCAATCGCTCATTAATGCATCCTGTTGGTATTACGGTTCAGAGACCAAGCACGTCGCGCAGATCCTTTACTGAATCGACGATCGCGTGCGGTGAATAATGCCCCAGCACATCCCGCTTGTGTACACCCCACTCCACGCCAATGGACGGCATGCCGATACGCTGCGCCATCTCGAGATCGTACCGGGTATCGCCGATCATCACCGCCTCGGACGGCTCGATACCGTAGAAACGGACAATCTCGCCAAGCATGGCCGGGTCTGGCTTGGAACGGGTTTCATCCGCGCAACGGGTAATATCGAAATGCGGCCCGAGACCACTGGAGACAAGTGCACCCTTAAGACCGCGTCGACTCTTGCCAGTGGCAACCGAGCATCCGCGCCCGCCACCCCGAAGGTCGGCCAGCACGTCCGCCATCCCTTCGAAGACGTTCTGCGGCGTGGTCACCTTGGAAAAGAAATAGCGAGCGTAACCCTCACGGATGGTATTCATTTCCTCGCGGCTGATGCCCGGGTACAGCTTTTCCAGCGCTTCGATCATGCCCAGGCCGATGATATCGCGGTAGGCTTCGCGTTCCAGTTCCGGGTAGCCCAGTTCGGTGGCTGCCTGGTGAAGACTGTCAGCAATATGGTCGACGGAATCCACCAGCGTTCCGTCCCAGTCAAAAATTACGACCTTAACGTCCATTCATACTACTCTGCTGTGGCCGTGCCGCACCTTACTCTGCAGCACAACCGGTTATTCGGATGCCTTCCGACGGGCTGCCAGTCTGGCTATGGTATCGCCAAACGCCTTGTCGTAGGGCGCTTCAAGATGAACCGCTTCACCGTTTGACGGCAATGTAAAGTCCAGCGCCCGGGCATGCAGCATCAGACGCTGACCACCAGCGGAGCGGAAAGCCCGGAGACTCACATCATCCATATACTTGTCATCCCCGGCAATCGGATGGCCTGCCCAGGCACTGTGAACCCGGATCTGATGGGTCCGCCCGGTTACCGGCGAGGCTTCCACCAGGCTGTAGCCGCTGTAGGATTCCAGACACCGGAACAGCGTCAGGGATTCCTTACCAGCACTGTCTACCCGCACTCGCCGCTCTCCGGAGGAAAGCTCAAACCGCAACAGCGGTTCGCTGACCCGCCTGACTGACTGCGGCCAGTCTCCGGCTACCAGTGCATGGTACCTCTTGCGAATGCGTTTGTGGCGCAGCTCATCCTGAAGGTATCGCAACGCGGACCGTTTTTTCGCCACCATCACCAGGCCCGACGTATCCCGGTCCAGCCGATGCACCAGCTCCAGGAACTTTGCCTCGGGCTTTGCGGCCCTCAGCACCTCGATCAGGCCGAAATCCAGGCCGCTGCCACCGTGGACGGCAATACCGGATGGCTTGTTCACCACCAGCATTTCATCGTTCTCGAAAGCGACCGCGTCCTGCATTACCCCCTGGACGCGGGAACCGGGCACTACCTGCTCGGGCTTTTCCTTGCGGGTGACCGGTGGAATGCGCACTTCGTCACCGGCGTTGAGGCGGGTATCCGGCTTGACCCGCCCCCTGTTCACTCGCACTTCGCCCTTGCGGATAATGCGATAGATAATACTGCGGGGGACATCGCGGATTTGCGCCATCAGGTAATTATCCACCCTCTGACCGGCATTGTCCTCATCCACCAACACCTTTCGCACACCCTGCTTTACTTCCGGCCCACGGCCAGCCGGCACCTGCTCTTTTCGCGAACCCCGTGGTGGCTGCGAAGTGCGTGGGGAGCGTTTCTGACTGGGAGATCTGGACATGATTGCCTTACCGCTGAAAAGCCTGCGGGATTGAAGGGTCGGGCGAATACTGTTATATTCCGGCGTGCTTTACCGTTTGTCTACGGCCTGGTCAGTATGTCAGAAGCCGGAGCGGCAGAAGTATACCGACACTATTTGAGAGTTTGAACGCCGAAAGCCCAATCATTACCG
>CAZFPG010000325.1:0-4234 GCA_964521055.1 uncultured Marinobacter sp. | reverse complement strand
TGGCGTTGGAGCAGGTGAAGATCAATATCCTGTTTGAGGATTCCGATGGTAATCCTGTGTTGGCGTCTTCGGATCCCGATAACGACTCGGCGAGCTTCTTTATCAGCCTGGATGACCACACCGGTATCAACTCTGTAGAGCCCGGCGAGAACGGCTCGCTGGTGGATGGCAAGATTGATCCGGCGGATGTGGCGGAACTGCGCTGGCTGATTGTGCCTACCGCGGGTGCCGGGGGCGACGATGGGGCGGGGCGTTTGTATTACGTTGGCGCCAAGCTTTCTTTCACCTTCGGTGGCGAAACCCAGGACATTGAGGCGGCGCCAGACAGCATCGTGGTCAAGCCCCAGCCCAACCTTACCCTGGATTACTTCCTGCCCAGCGAAGTCAACGGCGATAATCCCTTTACCCCGGAAATCGAGCCGGTTGAACCCTACAACCTCGGCGTGCGCCTCTCCAACAAGGGCAGCGGCCCGGCCCATGCGGTGAAGATTCAGTCCGCGCAACCCAAGATCGTGGAAAACGAGCTGGGATTGCTGGTGGATTTCCGCATCACCGGCAGTTTTATCAATAACAGCCCCGCCAACAAGACGCTGCTACTGAACTTTGGTGACATTGCCGCCAGGTCCAACACCACCGGGCGCTGGATCATGGAGACGTCGCTCACCGGTCGGTTTACCGAGTTCGACGCCACCTTCAGCCACGTGGATGAGTACGGCGGCGCACTGACGTCACTGATTGAAGCGGTGAACACCCACTTCCTGTTGCGGGATGTGCTTCTGGATCTGCCGGGGCGCGACAATGTCCGGGATTTCCTGGCGCAGGATGGCAGCCAGGTTCGCGTGTACGAATCCCAGAAAACCGGCGAAAACCTGGCCGACTGTACCGATTGCCTGGCGGTTGCCCCCCTGGACGGCACCCTGGGCGCGCCGGTGGCCAGCGGTTCGGGCGCCAATCGCACGCTGACCACCACAGCCACGGCGGGGCCGGTGCACGTCAAGGTCACGGACCCCTATGAGGGCGCGGAGCCGTTGACGGCCGTGGTCCGGGAAGATGGCAAGGTGCTGGACACCGCCAACTACTGGCTCTCCAAGACTATCCAGGATGACAAGATCCACTACGACTATTTCGTCAATGTGTTCGATACCAACGGTGGCGATCGTTATACCTTGACCTTCGGTGGTACGCCCGACGTCAACCAGCCGCCGGCGATCCAGCACATCTCCAGCTACACCACCTATGAAACCGGGCAGGTGGGTTTCCTGGTACAGGCCAGCGACCCCGACAAGACCACGCCAAGCCTGACCGCGAGCAACCTCCCGGCCGGCGCCACCTTTGAGGACAAGGGGAATGGCCAGGGTGTATTCAGCTGGTTCCCCCAGGTTGGCCAGGCCGGCAGTTACGCCCCGGAATTCTCCGCGTCCGATGGCGAGCTGAACGCCGTTCGGGCAGCCTCGGTGACGGTGTTCCCCACTGACGACCGGGATGGCGACGGCCTATCCGACGCCTGGGAAATGGAGCATTTCGGCGACCTGAGCCGGGACGGCACCGGTGACTTCGATGGCGACGGCGTCCTGGACAAAGACGAGTTCCTGCGTGACAGCGACCCCACGGTGGCCGAAGTGGCGCCGGCGGAGCCGCAACTGGACCGCCCCGCCTACGGTGCGGAAGTCACCACCCGGTCGCCAACGCTGCGTGTTATCAATGGCGACCACGGCAACATCGGTTCCGTTGACTACACCTTCGAGGTGTATGAGAACGAGAGCATGACCCGGCAGCTGGGCCGAATCGAGGGTGTGGCCGAAGGCGTCGATGCCACTGAACTGGTGCTCGATAGTTCAGCGCTGTCCGGTGCAACCCTCAAGGACAATACCCACTACTTCTGGCGGGTCAATGCACGCACCGCCGCCGGCGCCAGTGAATGGGTCAATGGCCGTTTCTTCGTGAACACCGCGAACGATGCGCCTGCGGCCTTCTCGCTGAGCAAGCCATCGGACCAGACACTGGTGGATACCCTCACGCCAAAATTGATCACCAACAACAGCGCGGACATCGACGGCGATTCCCTGACCTACCACTTCCAGGTATTTGAGGAAGACGATATCGATTTCAGCAACCCCGTTGCCGAAGTGGCTGGCCTTGATCAGGGCAGCCAGGGCCAGACCGCCTGGACGGTGTCGACACCGTTGGTCAACGGCCAGTTGTATTTCTGGATTGCGACTGCCACGGATGAACATGGCGCGGAGACCATTGCGGACCCGGCCAGCTTTATCGTCTCCACCTCCAACATGGCGCCCGAGGCACCCGCGGTGTCTTCACCCTCTGAGGGTGAGGTAGTGATGGGAAGTTCCGCCACGCTGGTGGTCAACAATGCGTTTGATCCGGAGCGGCAGGCACTGGAGTATTGGTTCGAGCTGGACGAGGTCAATACCTTTGACAGCCCGGCCAAACAGGCGTCCGGTGCCATTGGGGAAGGAAGTGCTTCTACCTCGTGGACGGCGGAGGGGCTGGTGGAAGGCCGCACCTACTACTGGCGCGCCAAAGCCGATGACGGTTCTGCCCAGGGGCCATGGGTGACGTCCAGCTTCCGCATGTACACCGATGCCCAACCACCACAGGTGCCCACACTGGATAACCCGGCACCGAATGCCTGGGTGGAAGTGCTGACGCCAACCCTGTCCGTTCACCCGGCCACGGATCCCAATGGGGATGAGGCGTCTTACCAGTTCGAGCTCTACAGCGATGAGCTGCTGGAAGACCTGGAAGCTTCTACAACCACCAGTGAGTTGTCGTGGACCCGGACCTCGCCCTTGCAGAACCACCAGAATTACTACTGGCGCGCCCGTGCGGTGGATGTCGGCGGCCTGGCCAGTGATTGGTCCGAGCCGCAGCGATTCTTTACCAACAAGGACGGTATCGACGATGCGCCTACTATGAGTTTCGTGCTGCCGGACCGGAGCATTGATACGTATGGCGGAAATATCGAGATCCAGTGGGTGGACAAGGACCCGGACACCAATGCCCTGATCAGCCTTTATTACAATGATACCAACCTGATCGTGGCCAATCTGCCAGAGAGCCAGGACGGTGAGGGCGATACCTACAGCTGGAATATTGATGACTTGCCGCCTGGCACCTACGAGCTCTCTGCGGTGATAGAGGATGACTCCAATTTAGTGCGCGTCGAGGCCTGCTGCACCATTCGCAAATCCGAGCGCGAAGTAGCGGCCAGGGTAACCCCGCTAACCGATCCGGTAACGGACGAAAGCGGTCTTACGGTGGCGGAGTTTGAGGTGGTTCTGGATGGATCGCCCCGGGCAGGCACCACCGTTCTGATGAACCTGTCTGCCTCGGATACCGATGAAGGCGAGATTCTGGATGACCTGACGTACCTTGAGTTCACACCAGAGAACTGGTCTGTGCCCCAGATTGTGCGGGTGCGTGGCAAGGATGACTGCAAGGTTGATGGCGATCAGCGTTACCACCTGCAGTTTGCCCCGGCGATCAGCATGGACCCGACCTACGACGGCGCGGTAACGCCCGCCGTGGAGATTACCAACCAGGATAACGAGGTCGCAGGCCAGAGCCTGTCCGTTTGTGGTTTCCAGTTGCAGTCTCAACAGACGGTGGACGATTCAACCCACTACGAGTACCGGGCCAAGTTGCTGAACAGCGGCCTGGGCATCAATAGTGCTACGGCCAGTGCGGAGTCCCTGGATGACCGGATGAGCCTGGTGTCCGGCCTGCCCGTCAGCTTCCCGGCGGCGGCCAGTGACGAGAGTGTGTGGAGCGAGGCGTCATTCGTTGTGGCGGCGCCCACGGGCGAGCAGCCCAATATGGCGGCCCTGGCCTGGTCGATTGAGGGCAAGGCCCCGCAGGTCACCTCGACCGCGCCGACGAAGGCTGTGGAAGGTGAGAGCTACAGCTACCAAGTGGTGGCCACGGGCCGCGAGGGGGATGTGTTGTCCTTCAGCCTCGGGCAGGCGCCGGCCGGTATGACCATCGACCCGGCTACCGGGCTGGTGGAATGGGCGCCGGAAGCTGGCCAGCAGGGTGCGCACGAGGTGGTGGTTGAGGTTCGCGACCAGTTTGGTGGCGTTACCCGGCAAACGTTTACCGTTGAGGTATCTCCGGAGGGTTCGATCGCGAAGGTGATCGTTGTTGACACCAACCCCAATGCCCAGGCGGATTACCATAGCCTCCAGGAGGCCATCGACGGAGAGGCGGGCGAGCTCAG
>CAZFPG010000324.1:0-4251 GCA_964521055.1 uncultured Marinobacter sp. | reverse complement strand
CAATGCCCTCAATGGCTTGTTGGGACGCATTGGCAGCGTGACGGTGATGGTGTTCGTCACCTCGGTGCTGATCCAGAAGGAGACCGGGGGCAACCTGGCCGAACTGCTGGAGAGCCTGGCCTCGATCATCCGTGAACGGTTCCGTTTTCACCGCAAGCTGCGGACCCTGTCCGCCCAAGGGCGCCTGGCGGCGTGGATATTGTCGTTGCTGCCCTTCGCCATGGCGGCCGTGCTTTCGGTCGTAAACCCGAATTTCCTGCCCATGTTGATAGACAATCCCACCGGCCGGCAGATGGTGATGGCGGCCTTTGTGCTGACAATCACGGGTATTTTATGGATGCGGCGTGTCGTGCGCATCGACGTATAGGGGAGAGGTGAGATGGAATTCCTTAGCCAGTTGCAAGTATTGCTGCATGAACTGATTGACGACCCACAGATGGCGCAAATCAGTTTCATGGTCTTGTTGGGGTTGGCCGCCTTTACCCTGATGGTTGCCGGGCTCCTGGTTTATCTGGGCTTGAGTAATCCGATACGGCGCCGTGTCCAGGAACTGGAACCCCAGGCGGTGGGTGGGGGCGCCCCCGGTGCAGGAAGCGTCGAGGGAGGGAAACCCACGGGCACCGTCCTGCGCCTGGCGGGAACCATGGGAAATCGGCTCATGCCCGCCGAAAAGGAGGTCAGGACCAGGATTCATAACCAGTTGCGTCACGCCGGGATATACGCGCCGGGCGCCCTCAACACCTTTTACGGAGCCAAACTCGGTTTGACCCTGTTGTTGCCCACCCTGGCCCTGTTAGTCGTCCAACTGATCCGTGTGCCATTTGCCACCGCCATGCTGGTGGCCCTGGCCGCTGGCATGGTCGGTTATCTGCTGCCGACCTACTGGTTAAACCGGGCAATCAAGCGCCGGACCACCAGCCTGCGCCGCGGGCTGCCGGATACCCTGGATTTGCTGGTGGTTTGCACGGAGGCGGGCCTGGGGCTGTCCGCGGCCATCCAGCGGGTGGCGCAGGATCTGGAGATCAGCCAGCCCGACCTGTCCGGGGAGTTGAAGATGTACGGTATGCAGACCCGGGCGGGGATGGAAACCCGGGCTGCGTTGCGGGACCTGGAGGAACGGTCCGGGGTGGAGGAAATTCGCGGACTGGTGACCAGCTTGATCCAGAGCATGCGTTTTGGCACCAGTGTCGCGACCACCCTGCGTATCTATGCCGCCGAGCTGCGGGACAAACGAACCCAGGAGGCTGAAGAGCGAGCCGCGAAAGTGAGCACCAAGATGATCTTTCCCCTGGTGTTCTGCATATTGCCGAGTTTCTTTGTGGTTGCCATTGGGCCCCCATTACTCGGGGCCATGGAAGCCATGGCTGGAAAATAACGATAACCGGATTTCGGAGGGACGAGCGCATGAAGACGACATTTAAGGGAACAAAGGCACTATCGGTCCTGTTGGCCGGCGCCCTGTTGGCGGGTTGTGCCGCCACTCCGTCAAACGAGGGCGGGGATGAGTATGGTGTGTTCTACGAGGGTGAGTCAGAGGTAGCCTATTCCACTGCGTTTCCGGTGAATTCCCCGGAAGAGGCTTATCACAATGGCGACTCAGCCGCCCAGGCCGGGGACTACGATCGTGCGCTGTTCGAGTACATGCGGGGGTTGAGGCTGGCGAAAAAGCCGACCGCCGATGTGCTGTACAAGATCGGAAGTATCCATCATTCCCGGGAAAACTACCGTCTTGCCAACCTGGCCTATCTCTGGGTGCTGGAAATTGAGCCAGGTCACGGGGCAGCGGGTACGGGGCTGGGAATTGTCTACTTGAAGCAGCGCCAGTACGAGGCAGCAAAGGCGCAGTTGACCACCGTGGTGAATGGCTCCGACCCCGCGCCCTGGCGCGCCTACAATGCCCTGGGCATCCTGGCGGACATGGACGGTGAGCCGGAACAGGCCGAGCAATATTTTCATCAGGCGTTGAGCGTCAGTCCCGGCTCGCCCCTGATACTCAATAACCTGGGCTATTCCCGTTACCTGGTCGGGGACTGGGTTGGGGCCCGCATCGCCCTGCAGAACGCGTTGCGGGCCAATACCAGCTATGAACTTGCCTGGCGCAATCTGGGGCTTGTACACGCCCGGGAGAAGAACTACGGCTCCGCGCTAGAGGCCCTGGGCCGCACCAGTGAAGAGCCCGAGGCCTATAACGATGTCGGCTTCGTCTCAATGATGGCGGGAGACTATGACCAGGCATTGTCATTCTTCAACAAGGCCATGCATTTGTCGCCCGCCTATTACGTCACGGCGAGTGAGAACGCGCAAAATGCGGAACGCCTGATGCGTCGCAACACCGATGGCAAGGACCTGTAGGGGATATCCCATGAGGATGAGATCACTGCACAACCAGAAAGGAGCCGAGGTGGTGGAGTTCGCCATTACCGCAAGCCTCCTGTTCCTGATCCTGTTCGGCATTATCGAATCCAGCGTGGCGCTGTTTGACAAGGCCACGCTGACCAATGCCGGTCGTGAAGGCGCCCGCACGGGAATCCTCTATCGTCCCGCCCCCCGTGACATGGCAACGGAAGACAGTGCTATTACCCAGGCAATCGAGGATTACGCGGCCGATTTTCTTATTTCACTGGGTGGAGACGCCAGCATGACGACTGAGATCCAGCGTAACGATCTTGACGGCAATGGCGTCTTCGACGCCGGTGACGAAGTTGTCGTCACCATAACCTATCCCTACCAGTTCCTGATATTGCCGGAGTTCATCGGTACGCTTGGCGGCGCCCTGAACCTGACTGCAACATCTGTGATGAGAGCAGAATGATCATGACTATTCCAGGTGCAAGAGCACTATCGCGGCTTCACTCACATCCCGCACTACACTCTCTCCAAGCAGGCTCGCGCCGGCTTCAGGGAGGTCCACGCCGGCAACGTGGCGTCTCCACGGTGCTGCTGGCGGTCGCACTCCTTATGCTGATGGCATTTGCGGCCCTGGCGGTGGATGGCGGTATGCTTTACGTTGCCAAGAACGAACTCCATAACGCCGCTGACGCGGGGGCACTGGCTGGCGCCAGGGTGTTGTACACATCCGACGGCAGTTCGGTCAATGAAGGGGCAAACGCCGTGGCGCAACAGGCCGCCATGGCGAACAACAGTCAGGGAACTCCCGTGGAGGTTACCAGTGTTCTGCGTGGGCATTGGAGTTTTGCCACGAGAACCTTTACTCCCAACGATTCCCTGGCGCCGGTCGACCTGTCCTCGAGCACAACGGAGGAGCTGGACCTGGACCCCAATTTCATCAATGCGATTGAGGTTGTCACCGAGCGGCAGGCGAGTCCGGTGCAGGCGGTCTTCGGCATCGTTCTTGGCTTCACTGACTACAACGTCTCGGCCCGTGCTGTTGCCTATATCGGCTTTGCCAGCACCCTGCGTCCGGAAGACGTGGACCAGCCCGTGGGGATATGCAAGGAAGCGTTGCTCAATTCGGCCGGGGAGTACGAGTGCAGTGTGGGGCGCTTTATCCCGGACAATGGGGATACCGGAGGCTGGACCAGTTTTCAGCAGAATGCCGGTGGGGCAGCCAGCGCCAATGACGTCAAGGCTGTAACCTGCGCCGATGGCAATCCGGACGAGCTGGCGTACGGTGAGGAGTTGCAGACGGTCAACGGCCAGGTGCAGTCCGCGTTTCAGGTACTCTATGACTGTTGGGAAGAAGCAACCGGAAAAACGAAACCATGGAACCTGACACTGCCTGTCATCGAATGCCCCTCGGGGGTTGGCCCCAGTAATAAACTGGTTGGTGCCGTGAACCTGAACGTGGTGTGGATTGTGGACCAGGCCAACAATATCGACACCAGGGCTCCCAATGAAATGGAGTTGCCGGCCGACGACGTCAGTGGCGTATCACCGGGCACCTGGACCAACGCCAGCACCGATGGCATTACACGCTGGGACGATTTCGTGAGCACCCTGGGAATCGAGAAACCCGATTACACTCCGGCGCTCTGGGACGCGGATCCACAGGAGAGCGGCTGGCGCCAGAAGACCATCTATTTCCTGCCCGATTGCTCCTACCATGAGCCCAAGGGGCTGACCGGTGGCGAGAACTACGGGGTTCTGGCCGAGATCCCCGTGCTGGTGGACTGACTTTTGCCACTCTTTTTTGCGGGGGTGTCTCGGGTTTTGGGTAAGACTGGTTGGGTTCGGTGGAGGGGTATGGGGGTGGTTTGAACTTTGGCTGGAAAAGAACTCGCTTCGCTCAGA
>CAZFPG010000323.1:0-4265 GCA_964521055.1 uncultured Marinobacter sp. | reverse complement strand
GAAGGCAAGGATCCGCAGCACTACGGCATCGGCATCAAGGAACTGTGGGACATTGACCCGGCCAAACACGAACCGGGGCTGGTTATCCACACCACCGGCTGGCCGCTGAATGAATCCGGCTCCACCGGTGGTTCCTTCCTTTATCACCTCGAAAATGGCCAGGTTTACGTAGGCCTGATTGCTGACCTGTCTTACAGCAACCCGCACCTGAGCCCGTTTGATGAATTCCAGCGCCTGAAGCTGCACCCGGAAATCAAGCAGCATCTGGAAGGCGGCAAGCGAGTGGCCTACGGCGCCCGTGCCATTACCAAGGGTGGCTTCAATTCCCTGCCGAAGATGAGCTTCCCCGGCGGCCTGTTGCTGGGCTGCGATGCGGGCACCCTGAACAGCTCCAAGATCAAGGGCTCCCACACCGCCATGAAGTCCGGCATCCTGGGTGCCGAAGCCGTGTTCGAAGCGCTGAAGGACGGCAAGAGCGGTGAGGAAATCACCAGCTTTGAGGAGCGCTTCAAGGACAGCTGGCTGTACAAGGAGCTTTACGCAGAGCGCAACTTCGGCCCGGCCATGCACAAGTTCGGTAACATCGTGGGTGGCGGTATCGCCTTCTTCGAGCAGAACATCCTGCGCGGCAGCCTGCCCTTCACGTTCCACGACACCACGCCGGATTACGCCACTCTGAAGCCGGCTGACCAGGCCAGGAAGATTGACTACCCCAAGCCGGACAACAAGCTGACCTTCGACAAGCTGTCCTCGGTGTTTATTTCCAACACCAACCACGAGGAAGACCAGCCGGTCCACCTGAAGCTGTCCGACCCGGAGATTCCCATCAAGGAGAATCTGCCGAAGTACAACGAGCCTGCGCAGCGTTACTGCCCGGCCGGGGTGTACGAAGTGGTTGATGCCGAAGATGGCAGCGGCAAGAAGTTCCAGATCAATGCACAGAACTGCGTTCACTGCAAAACCTGCGATATCAAGGACCCTGCCCAGAACATTACCTGGGTGACGCCGGAAGGCGGTGGCGGTCCGAATTATCCGAACATGTGATTTGGAGTGTTGCATAAAAAAACGGCCCACAAGGGGCCGTTTTTTTACAACTTTAAAAAGCGTTAGTGAGCGTGACCGTGCTCTTGCTCTTCGTCAGTTGCTTCGCGCGCTTCAACCACTTCCACATCAAAGTGCAGGGTCTGGCCTGCCAGTGGGTGGTTTGCGTCGATGGTGACGGTTTCGTCGCCTACTTCCACGACACGAACTACCTGGGGGCCGCCTGGAGTCTGTGCCTGGAACTGCATGCCCGGCTCGATGGTGTCCACACCTTCAAACGCAGTGCGGGGAACCGGCTGAACCAGCTCTTCGTTGACTTCGCCGTATCCTTCAGCAGGCTCGACAGATACTTTCACCTGATCGCCAGCGTTCTTTTCGTTCAGCGCATTTTCAAGTCCGCCGATAATGTTCTGAGCACCTTCCACGTAAGACAGAGGCTCGCGACCTTCTACACGGGAGGAATCCAGTTCTTCTCCCTGGTCGTTGGTGAGCGTGTAATGGATGGTGACAACACGAGGTTGGGCCATGTGATCTCCTTGCGTGTCGCAATGACTGTTTGATTTAAAGTTGGGTAATCGAAAGTAATCTTGAACAGCCAGACTGCACAGAGGGACTTACGACCACCGGGCCTCGTTAGAGAGCCAGGCTCGGTAACAAGTTCGAAAATACAGTTTAACAAGTGTCGGACTGCGTTTTCTACCGTGAGTTATTTGGGACGGTGGCCGGTAATTCAACCGTTGGCGACAATTTTATAGAAATTGCCCTTGCTCCAGACACCTATGGCCGTCTCGCCGTTAATTCGCTCTTCGCGGACGAGGTCTGCAAGGTCATAATAAGCAGCCGTGACAAGCCGTGCCTCAATACCATGACGCAGCTTTATAACTGGCCGAGGCTCTTCGGTACCTTCATAGGTTCCGACATACAGTGGATGCTCCTCTCCGATTTCCACCGTTTCCCCGGTGTTGGTCGTGACAGACAGCACCTGCTCCCGCCCCTCTCCGCTGGCGTGAAGGGAATGGGCAAGAAGGGGGGCGTCTTCAACGCTGATCCGCCACTTTTCCACTGGCGTGACCAGGTAATAGTGGCCATCGCCTTCCCTGCGCAGAATCGTGGAAAACAAGCGCACAATGGCCTCCCGGCCAATGGCCTTGCCCTGATAGAGCCACTCACCGTCGCGGGCTATGACGATATCAATGTCTCCGGACAGCTCCGGGTTCCACTTTTCCAGGGGAGGCAGCCCTTTATCTGAGGATTGTGCGCTCTCAACCTGCTTTGCAATTGTTTCGGGCTTCTGGGTCATAGGGACGATTCCTGCGTTAACCAAAGCAAGATATGGGTGCCGGCAGAGATTTTAAAGGGGGTGTGAGCATCGGGCGGCCCGTCCTTCAAGGCAGGAACTGCGCCCTGAGGTCGGCACACCCCGGCCCCGCAACAGGCATTTCGAGCACCACGGCCTGGGCAGTCATGAAGGGAATACCTTTGCGGTGACCATCCACCAGTAACGTCGAGAGGCTGCCCACAAAGGGCATGTGGGAGACGATCAGCAGTTGCGACGGCGACGTATCGATAAGTTCATCCAGACAACGCCCGGGGTCATCATCCGGGGTGATGTAGTCTTTTTCGGTAACCGGGCAATTGAGAATTTCTGAAGCGATAGCAGCAGTCTGGCGAGCCCGCACCAGCGGGCTGCACCAGATGAACTCAGGCCGCCAGGGCGACTCTGCTATCTGCGCTGCAACATCCGCCACCCCATGTCGCCCGAATTCAGTCAGCTCCCGCTCCCTGTCCAGGGTGTGCCAGCCTGCCTCGCCGTGACGCATGATAATCAAGTGCACTGGTTACCTCCGGATACGTCGAAGCGCTGACGGCCGATTATTGGCTGAGGGTGCGGGGCAGAATGAACTCCACGTCCGAGTTCTGCACCGACATCATCAGGCTGTTGATGACCGCACTGATGGATGCGCCTTCATAGAGTATTTCATACAACCCCCTTACCAGGGGCATGTAGATACCGATGGCCTCTGACTTCTCCTTGACCAGTTTGAGGGTATAAATGCCCTCGGCCACCTGCCCGAGGTTGGCAACCGCCTCTTCAAGTTCCTGACCCTTGCCAACGGCATAGCCAACACGATAGTTGCGGCTCTTTGGTGAGGTACAGGTCACGATCAGGTCGCCAACACCCGCCAGCCCCATGAACGTCATCGGGTTGGCGCCAAGACTCACGGCAAAGCGGCTCATTTCCGCCAGCCCCCGGGTAATGAGCATTGCCTTGGCGTTTTCGCCAAGGTCCCGCGCAGAGGCCAGGCCGGCTACAATGGCATAAATGTTCTTCAGCGCTCCGGCAAGCTCGACCCCGTATACGTCAACATTGGCATAAACCCGCAAGTACTCACAGCCCAGTAGCTCCTGGACCGTGCGGCGCACATCCGGGTCCTTGGCGGCAATAACCGTTGCTGTCAGATCCTGGCTGACAATCTCCCCTGCCAGGTTCGGGCCGCTGAGAACACCAATCCGGCAGCGCGGGATCTCTTCCTGGAGGATTTCGCTCATCAGTTTGAAACCGTGTTCCTCAATACCCTTGGTCAGGCTGACAACGATCTGGCCATCACGGAACTCGGAGCTGTTGTCCCGGATGACAGAGCGGAATGCCTTGCTGGGGATGGCCACCAATACAATCTCTGCCTTGCCTATTGCGTCTGTAAGGCTGGTTGTCGGCTGGATATCACCAGTCAGCCGGACGTCCGGCATATAGCGGCTGTTGATTCCGGTGTTGCGGATTTCATCGGCCTGGGCGGGATCACGCATCCAGAAGTGAACGGTATGGCCGTTCTCTCCCAATACCTTGGCCATGGCGGTGCCGAAACTTCCTCCGCCAAGGACTGCCACATCGTGGCCCGTTGGAGAAGGCTCCGGAGGCCGTGGGGCTTTATTATCAGGCATAGTTGTTCCGTTGTTGCTTATCGTTGGCCCGGTTACGGCCGGCAGGAATGACTACATACGGTGACTGTCGCTGGCTTCAGCCGGACTCTTCGCATTCCAGGGCGCGCACCAGGTTCTTGAATTCTTCCCGGTTGCGGCTGTTCAGGCCCATCAATACCTTATGTGCATCCAGAACCTTGTCCCGGACGTCCTGCTCGCTGGCGCGCAATACGGGAATTTCTTCCAGCTCCTCAATACGGGAGGCGGGTTCCCTGACAATGATAAAGATCTTGTCGAACCCCATG
>CAZFPG010000322.1:0-4265 GCA_964521055.1 uncultured Marinobacter sp. | reverse complement strand
GGCGCTGTGAACCAGCAGGTCGCTGTGTTTGCCCATGGGTGAAACCCAGCCCTGGCGGGAGGTCTCCTGGGGACCACAAGGCTTGAAGGCATCGGCCTGAAGCTTCTCTTCCAGGGCTTCGGCGGTTATTTCGAATGGCTTGGTAAAACGGAATACGCGGGCATTACGAAACCACATGGTCCGGGTCCTTGTTGGTTATTGGGTGATGTCGATCTTCAAGAAGGGGAGGGATGATACGGCCACCGGTCAGTGGCCGTAAAGTGACTGCTCTGAAATGTGGCCGCGGCCTCAGATCTGCATGATTTCAACCAGTACGGTTTTGACGATAAAGCCCACCACACCGGCGCCCAGAATGGTAAACAGGGCAATGGTGCCAAACCGGCCCGCCTGGGACTTCTTGGCCAGGTCCCAGACGATAAAGCCCATCCAGACAATCAGGCCGGTCAGCAGGACCAGCATGGAAAGCTCTGCGAATACTGCTTCGTTCATCAATAACTCCGGTGTTTGTGAAAGGTCTACTGCCCGTCCCGCAGGAACACCCAGTTGTCTGCGCTGGACTGCTCCTCGCTGAAACGGTAACCCTCAAGATCGAAACCCTTGAGATCATTCGCCTGGGAAATGTTGTTCTGGATGGCGTAACGGCACATCAGGCCCCGGGCTTTCTTGGCATAGAAGCTGATCATCTTGTACTGGCCGTTTTTCCAGTCCTTGAACTGGGGGGTGATCAGGCGGGCGTCGAGCTCTTTCTTGCGCACGCTCTTGAAGTATTCATTGGACGCAAGGTTCACCAGAACGCCGTCGTTGGCTTTCAGCAGACGGTTGAGCTCGTCGGTAATCTTGCTGCCCCAGAACGCGTACAGGTCCTTGCCACGATGATTCTCGAACTTCGTGCCCATCTCCAGGCGGTAGGGTTGCATCAGATCCAGGGGTTTGAGTATCCCGTAGAGGCCCGAGAGAATCCGCAGGCGCTTCTGGGCAATCTCGAATTCCCTGTCGCTGAAGCTTTCCGCGTCCAGCCCGGCATAGACATCCCCCTTGAACGCCAGCACGGCCTGTCGCGCATTCTCGGGCGTAAAAGGCGTGTGCCAGGTGCGGAAGCGCTCGGTATTGAGCTGGCCCAGCTTTTCGCTGATTCCCATCAGATTGCTGATGTCATGGGGTTCCAGTTCCTTGAGCTGATCAACCAGCTCACAGGCGTCGTCCAGGAAGTCCGGCTGGGTGGCCTTGGTGGTGGCCAGCGGGCTTTCGTAGTCCAGCGTTTTTGCAGGGGAGACAACCATCAACATGTAGTGCAATCCTCATCGGAGAAAGTTCAGTAACTGGTCACTGGTAAACGGCCAGTCCAGCTCCTCACCGGTGTCGTTGCGGCGCAGGACCGGAATCCGCGTGCCGTAACGCTCCACCAGTTGTTCGGACTGGGCAATGTCCACGGCGTCCACGGGGATTGGCGCTGGCATGGGTGTATTCACCAGCAGCGCTTCCGCCAGTTCGCACAACTGGCACTGGGACGTGGTGTAGAAAATCAGTTCCATTACTTCGGTTGAGCGTCTATCTGCTGGCCGTTGACGTCCGCACTTTCCCGTCCCATCAGGTACAGGTAAACCGGCATCAGGTCTTCCGGCGCGGGATTCTGCTGCGGGTTTTCCGCCGGGTAGGCCGTGGCTCTCATATTGGTACGGGTCGCACCCGGATTAAGACTGTTCACCCGGACATTGTGACGGTCGTCGTCCAGCTCTTCCGCCAGCATCTGGCTCAGCCCTTCAATGGCGAACTTGGAAACGGCGTAGGCACCCCAGTAGGGCTTGGCGCGGCGGCCGACACCGGAAGAGGTAAAGATCACCGAGGCGTCGTCAGACTTGCGCAGCAGCGGAATCATGGCACGGCTCAGCAGGAACGGGGCGGTTGCGTTTACATGCATCACCTTGTTCCAGATCTCAGGGTCGTACAGCTCGATGGGGCTGCGGGCGCCGAGGATGGCGGCGTTGTGAAGCAGGCCGTCGAGACGGTCAAAGTTGTCTTCGATGGTCATGGCCAGCTCTTCGTATTCCTTCACCGCCGCCCCTTCGAAGTTCAGCGGCACGATGGCCGGTTTCGGGTGGCCGGCAGCTTCAATCTCGTCATACACGGATTCCAGCTTTGCTACGGTGCGGCCTACAAGTATGACGGTGGCGCCATGGGCTGCGTAGGCTTTTGCCGCTGCCCGTCCGATGCCGCTGCCGGCACCGGTTACCATGATGATGCGATCTTTCAGCAAGTCGGCCGGTGCTTGATAGTCCTGCATTCTGTGTCTCCGTTTGGAACTCTATTGTAACAGTTTCGCCAGGTCGCTGACGGTGTCAGCGACTATGTCAGCTTGCCACAGGTCAACCGCCTCTGGCTGTTCGATATAACCGTAACGTACCGCGATGGTTTTCATACCCGCATTGCGCCCGGCCTCGATGTCCCTCTCGTGGTCGCCCACGTAGACACCGGTGGCCGGGTCGGCCCCGACTTCCCGGCAGGCCAGGATCAATGCCTCCGGGTGTGGTTTGCGGTTGGTGACGTGATCCGGGCAGATCAGGGTGGAGCAGCGCGCTGCGAGGCCCAGGGCTTCTATCAATGGCACCGCAAAGCGAACCGGCTTGTTGGTGACGATGCCCCAGGGGATACCCCGGGCTTCCAGGTCTTTCAGGATGCTGTCCACACCCTCGAACAGGGTGGTTTCCACCGCAACTCCCGCTTCATAGAGATCCAGAAACGCCGTGTGCTTTTCCAGGTAGTCCGGGTGGTCCGGCTCCAGGCCAAAGCCCACACGTATCATGGCCCTGGCACCGTTGGATACCGAACGGCGGATATGGGGCGCCGGCAGTGCCGGCAGCCCATGGGCCTGCCGTAGTTCGTTCAGGCAGCGGATGAAATCCGGTGCGGTATCGATCAGTGTGCCGTCCAGATCGAACAGGACGGTGGAGGGTGCTCGCGGTGCGGATGTCACGATGGGTTCGTTTCCTCGCGTGTATCCATGGCATGCATCATGTAATTGACGTCCACATCCCGCCCCAGGCGGTAGACTTTCGTTACCGGGTTGTAGGTCATACCGGTCAGTTCGCGGACTTCCAGGCCGGCGTGGCGCAGGTGGTCGGACATTTCCGAGGGGCGGATAAACTTGCGCCACTCGTGGGTGCCCTTGGGTAGCAGCCGGAGCACATATTCAGCACCCACAATGGCAAACAGAAACGACTTGGGATTGCGGTTGATGGTGGAGACGAACAGGTGTCCACCGGGTTTCAGCAGCGCAGCGCAGGCTTTGATGACCGAGGCCGGGTCCGGCACGTGCTCCAGCATTTCCAGGCAGGTAACCACATCGTACTGGCCAGCGTGTTCCGGGTCGCCTGCCAGTTCCTCCACGGTGATCTGGTGGTAATCCACCTTGATACCGCTTTCCATGCCGTGGAGCCTTGCTACAGCCAGCGGTGCCTCGCCCATGTCTATGCCGGTCACATGGGCGCCTCGCAGTGCCATGCCTTCGGACAACAGGCCTCCGCCGCAGCCCACATCCAACACCCGTTTGCCCGCCAGGGGCGCGCGCTCGTCAATGTAGTTGAGGCGAAGGGGGTTAATATCGTGTAACGGCCGGAACTCGCTGGTGGGGTCCCACCAGCGGCTGGCCAGGGCCTCGAATTTGGCGATTTCACTCTGGTCTACGTTCTGGTTACTCATAGGTGGCTCTGCCTGATCCTGATAACGGATATGTCGTGCGTCAACTGGTTTGCTGCTCGCTAATACGGTCTGCCCAGCCCCGGACGCGAAGCATCAGGTCTGGTACGTCGATTCGGGTCAATTTACCTTCCTGTACCTGGGGTACGCCGTTGATCCAGCTATGGCTTACCTGGCGGCCATGGTTGCTGTAGACAAGGTGTGAGGCCGGGTCGTAAACCGGCTGCAGGAAAGGGTCACTCAGGTCCACAGCTATGATATCCGCCAGTTTTCCGGCCTCCAGTGATCCCAGTTCATGATCCCGCCCCAGAGCTTTTGCCCCGTCGATCGTGGCCATTGCCAGCGCATCATGGGCGGACAGCGCCGTGGCATCTTCAGCCACCACCTTGGCAAGCATGGACGCGGTGTTGAGTTCGCCGAACAGGTCCAGGTCATTATTGCTGGCGGCACCGTCGGTGCCAATGGCGACATTGATGCCCGCCTCGCGGAATTTCTGCACCGGGCTCAGGCCGCTGGCCAGCTTGAGATTGGATTCGGGGCAATGAATCACCTGGATGCCGGACTGTGCACTG
>CAZFPG010000321.1:0-4277 GCA_964521055.1 uncultured Marinobacter sp. | reverse complement strand
ATTCGAACGGACCCAAGCCAAGCTCGATGAACCGACCAACCGATTCGTCATCGACCTTCAAATACAGTACATCGTCTGCGACAAGGCCAAACATCAGGCCATCGTGATACACACCATAACCACCAAACATGCGCCGAGCGGCAATAGCGCCAAATTGCCCAAATACATCATTCAGATTTTCGACGAACTCGTTCATTTGATCCTTTGCCTCAATGCTGGGTTGTAGTGGTTCAGTGCCTCCCGTATGAAATCTGCTTTGGCCGCCGTATATGCCTCTCTATCTGACCGAAATTCCGCCGCCCACAACTTCTTATTGTTCTCATACTGCTGGGCCAATTCAATACTGGTACGAAGTATGTCCCGGAATGCCAGGCGCCGATCCCATTCCTGACTGTCGAACACCATAAGGTGCAGGTGATGTGTCCTGCGCCCCTCGGCCCACCGCATAAGCCAACGCCGATCAACTAACGAGGCATTGAATTCCATTGAAGTTGTGTATTTTGAACGGCACAAGGGTTCCATTAACGTATCGGCACGTGACATCGAATCGACTCCCATCTTCCGCACCAGCCTTAGCCCAGCGGAAGCAAACCCGGAACTGCCTATTGATTCGAATGCTGTGCTGACCCTGGCGATCACCATGCAACGGCTCCAACATAATAAGCACGACCGGCCAGAAGTTGCTAAAAATAGATCGTCCCGGATTTCACGGACCTTGTGGCATACGCTGCAAGGTTCCATACTTTGAGTTTCAGGATCCCTTTCTGGGGATCCACTGCGTATAACCTCAACAAGAGGGGAACGAGCCATGTCAAGGAAATATGCTGGGGGTTGTGGGCATATCCACACCCATTCAAATAATGATCCGATAGACAAACACATCTGCCATTGTTCTGTCTGTAAACGTGTCACCGGGCAAGAGTCGACCCATGTCGTCTTCTTCAACCATCGTGACCTGACAGTGGACAATCTGGCAGGCCTGAACCGACAACCTTTCAACGATCAGAATCCGGATGGACCACTGGAGCTGTGTACCTGCGCAACGTGTGGCACACCCATCATGCTGGATGACAAGCAAAGACGAATCCGCGCGATTGTTCCGAACCTTATGGGGTACGATCCAGAGAGCCTGCCCGCGACTTACCATGCGTTTTTTGACGAGTCCACGGGCGCGCCTCGTCCTGATGATGGTCGTCCCGTTTATGAGGGGCTGCGGCCCGACTTCATCTGGCCGCCTGCCACGTGAATATACTGGATTTCGAGACCTGTTGGGGAAACGGCATCCTATATGCTGATCAATTCGGATTTCAACAAACGCGCAGTGGTTCACGGAGCGCGCCAGGACTGGATTCCGTCCCCCATGGCCGGTGTCGAACGGCGGATGCTCGATCGGATTGGAGAAGAGGTGGCGCGAGCCACATCCATAGTACGCTACGCGAAGGGCAGTGCATTCTCACCCCACACCCATGACGGCGGTGAAGAGTTCCTGATTCTGCATGGGGTTTTCCAGGACGAGCATGGCGATTATCCGGCAGGAACCTACGTGCGCAACCCGCCGACGTCACGACATACGCCCGGGGCTGAGCAAGGTTGCCTGATGTTCGTGAAACTGCACCAGTTTGATCCTGCCGATCGCACGTTCGTCAGGATCGATACAAACAGAATCGGCCGCATAACCGATCCCGAGAGGCCGGATGTTGCAGTCTCACCATTGTTCGAAGATGAGCGGGAGACGGTTCAATTCGAAACCATAGCCCCTGAGGCGTCGGTCAGGATCGGCGATCCCGGGGGCTTCGAAATGCTGGTGGTTGATGGAACACTCACCGTTGACGGCGAAGACTACGAACCTCAATCCTGGCTGAGACTCCCCCCCGACGATTACGCGAGACTGGTTGTGGGGCCAAGAGCCGCGACTGTTTGGGTCAAGCGGCGTCATCTCAGGCCCAGTGTTCTGAATCGCGTTGGAAACCTCTAAATCGAAAGTCCAATGAAATTCCTCTAGTGTTTTCTGCTAGCGCCGGAAGGCAACCGAGTGATGGACGATTGGAGAGAGAGCCAGGGAGAGTGGCATGAGCAGGCCTGGATTTTCTCTGTCTTCAACAAAAACGTGACGAAATGATTGAACCGCCAGTTCGTCGCATCCTGTGTTTTCCTTGCCTAGAACCTCGTTGAAAAAGGGCACTGGCTCACAGCCACCGGTTTTCATTTTATTTTCAACACTGAAGCCGATCAGTTTTTCGCCGGGATTGTCACCATATTTGAAAATTACGGTGTCGTTCTCAGTTCCAAGAAACCCAGCAGATTTAGGTGAATCCGGAATGTAAAATTTTAAACCATGGTACACAAACCTGAAATCATTGATTTCAGCTGAGGCAAAGCTCGAGAAAAATATCATGAATAAAAAAGTGCTTTCCTTTTCATGTTAGAGCCCCATTAAAGCTTCTTCCATAAATGTTCTATAATTGACTGAAACTCGATCGCGACACATATGGTATGCGGAGGTATTGCCAGACACTATCCGTTTCCCTACCTTTGCGACTTCTTTAACCATATAGCTGATGCTTGCGGTATAGGTGGGCCTTGGTACGAGGTCTATTGAAGCTGTGCAGGATTGTACTTCTGTCCTCTAAACCAACGCCCCATTAACAATAGCCCGCAATTCCTGACGGATCGGGTAGGTTGATGAGGGGATCAGTTGCGTCATGAAGATCACCACCAGCTCCTCCACAGGGTCGATAAAAAAGTTGGTACTCGCCAGGCCACCCCAACCATACTCGCCGACCGACCCATTGATCTGGGATTTTGCGACGTCAGTCTTTACTGAAAAGCCCAGGCCGAAGCCACTCCCGGCATAAGGTGTTTCGCTGAACGGACCGACAGAGAGGCCAGGCAGGTCCTGGTTGCCGGGCAGATGATTGCGACGCATGAATTCCAGAGTCTTTCGGCCAATAATCCGCCGCCCGCCAAACTCGCCGCCCTGACAGAGTGCCTGGGCAAAGTGAAAATAATCGTCAATGGTGGAAACCAGCCCGCCGCCGCCAGATAGAAACTTCCTTTTGTCCCGGAAAGGGGACGTCTGCGGATCGTCCAGCAGCTTGAGCTGATCGACAGGATCGTACTGATAGCAGGCGGCGAAACGGTCAAGCTGATCGTCACGAACATGGAAGCCGGTGTCCGGCATGGCCAATGGTTCAAAGATATGCTCGCGCAGATACTCATCAAACGGCTTATCAGCCAGCAACTGCACCAGATACCCCAGCACATCCGTGCTGACCGAATAGTTCCAGGCGGTACCTGGTGAGAACTCCAGCGGCAGTTCCGCCAGATGACCGACGAACGCTTCCAGTGTCATATTCCGGTTGCCATCCAGCTTCAGTTCCCGGTAGGCGGCGTCAACGTTGGTGCGGTTCATGAACCCGTAGGTCAGGCCTGACATATGGGTAAACAGGTCGCGAATGGTCATCGTGCTGGTTGCAGGTGTGGTCAGGAAGTTGGGATAGACACCGCTGTTGTAAACCCGCTGGTTCTTCCAGGCCGGAATATACTTGTGTACCGGATCATCCAGCAAAAACCGCCCCTGCTCATAGAGCTGCATCATGGCGATGGACGTAATCGGCTTGGTCATGGAATAAATGCGGAAAACCGTATCCCGGCAGACCGGCTTGTTGCGCTCCACATCCATCAGCCCCTGAGCTTTCAGATAGGCAATTTCCCCACGCCGGGCCACCAGTGTCAGCGTGCCGGGCAATTTCCCCGGCTGGATATAGCGACGGTCAAGATGGTCTTCAATGTGAGAAAGGCGGTCTGGCGAAAGGCCGGTAACCTGTTTGGATTCCGTCATAGTGATTACAACTCCAGCACGAGATTTCTGCCGCCAAGAAAAAGCACCCAAACCGACACTGTAACCCAATTAATGATCACCGGCACCAGTACCCAGGCTTTCAATAGGGCTTGGAAAGGGGAGGACAACAGACTCTGGCCAAGGTTGTCACGGAGGTAGTTGGAAGGCTGCATTGACATCACAGGATTGTGGATCTGCCGCGATCTGCGCCAGGCCTAAGCTGGCCACAAAGGCGGCCACTGGCCATGATTCTGGATGAACCGCTTGATGGGCTCACTGCGGTAACCACTCTCATAGCGCTTTTTCACACTGGGATGAACAAAGGTACGGTTGCTGTCCGGCGCCGGTATTTCCCGGACGAGTTTGCCCAGCAGCTTGTATTTGCCCTTGTACTCGTTGTGCTGATCCGCGGTGGCGTGGGTCTGGTCTGGCAGAT
>CAZFPG010000320.1:0-4280 GCA_964521055.1 uncultured Marinobacter sp. | reverse complement strand
CGGGCGGGACAGGTTCAGCGCGTTCCGGTACTTTTTCTGGTATAAGCCGGTTTAAACGAATATTCACGGGTTAGTATTTTGGCATTGATCCCCTTCCGAAGGCCTGCAAGGTCCGCGCGATTTGAAAGACTGGTCCAGCCCCATCTGGAGTCGATGTACCGTTTTGCCTTCCGCCTGGCCGGCCAGCAACAGGATGCAGAGGACCTGGTGCAGGATGTGGTGGTAAAACTTTATCCCCGGCTGGAAGAACTGGAGGACATTGAACAGTTACGCCCATGGCTGAACCGGGTTCTGTACCGGCATTTTATTGACCAGGTTCGACGCAAGGGCCGTCGCGCGGACCGGCCAGTGAGCGATGTGGCAGAGCCGGAACAGCAGGCCACGTTTCTGGATTCCTACGCAGCGGAGGTGCCGGAACTGACCGAACAGCTCAGCGCTGAACGCCTGCGCCCCATCATGAATTCTGTCATTCAGGAACTGTCGCCGGATATGCGTACACTGATGTTGCTGCACGATGTTGACGGCTGGAGCCAGGAGGATATTGCCCGGGTGCTGGATATACCGGTTGGTACCGTGAAATCGCGGGTTCATCGTTGCCGGGCGTCGTTGAAGAAAAAACTGCTGGAACGGCCGGAACTTTTCCAGCAGACCGGGCGTGTGGAACAATGAGGTGATGGAAATGTTGTGTAACGAGTGCAAGAACAATCTGCGTTCCTGGGTCAGGGACGAACTTTCTGCGGCGCAGGCCAGCCGCATTGAGCAGCATATTGCCTTGTGTAAAGACTGTGCCATCGCCGCCCACAATGAGCAGGCCATTTTCGACTCGTTGCACGATAGCCAGGCTGTCCCGGCTCCCTCGACCGGTTTTGAGGAACGGGTGTTGGGCGCGGCTACCGGCAAGGATGGTCGAGCCCGAACCGGGTCTCACGGCTACGGCTGGAGCACCCCTGTGGCCGGAGGCGCCATTGCGGCAGCCCTAGTGGTAGGTATTGCCCTGGGCTTTGGCTGGAAGTCAGATTCCGGGCCAGGGGAAGACTTGGCGCTGTCCGGAGCGGAGCAGGCTGGCGGCAACCAGAGCCTGATAGCCGAGCCTGTTGCCCGCAATGTCCGGCTTGCATTCAGTTCCCGGGAGGCCCTGGAAGGCGTCACCCTGACGGTGGAGTTGCCTCCCCACGTAGAGGTCTCGAGTTACCCCGGCCATCAAAGGCTGAGCTGGAAAGTGGATTTGGACAAAGGTGAAAATGTGGTGAACCTGCCACTTAACATACTGTTCTCGGGCGAGGGTGAACTGGTGGCTCACCTTGATGATGGCCGCAGAACAAAAACATTCCGCACCAGCCTCGATGGCGCTGCAGCGGACGGAAGCCCGGAGCCTTCATCATGATACCCAGGTTTTGGCAAAGTGTTGTAGCTTACGGCAGCCTTGGTTTTTTGTTGCTGCTGCCTTCAGTGGCTGCCGCCGACGACGACCTTGGTGTAACCATGAGAATGGTCACAGACGATGCCGACCTGACGGAATCCGTGGTCCGCGAGATTGAACTGCGCGACCCGGTGGCTCTTGAACGGAGGGATAGCAAGGCAGGCAACCAAGCCAACACAAACAGCAATGCCCGTGAGGCAAGTGACAGGGGGCGTGAAGCCGCACGGGCTGCCACTGAGCGGGCGCGGGAGGTTCGTGAACGGAACGAGCAGCGCGGCCGCCCCGAGTTGCCGGAGCGGCCCGATGCGGCCGAGCGTCCTGAACGTCCCGAACAGCCTGGTCTGCGATAACCCGTAGAGCCGGGCGTCACGCCTCGTTGAAATTCTCCCGTCCTGCGACGAATTCCTATTAACCCTTGCTATACTCCGGGTTCAGAATTGCCCCCGATTGTGCACTTGTCTGCCAGGGGTATCGGACACCACCCGGCATTTTCGGAGTAAGGCTTGCGGCGCTTGAGATTGGCTCTATATTTTATTGTTCTGACAGGTCTGGCACCGGTTTCATTGGCGAGCGATTCGACCGCAAACCCGGACTTTGAAGCCGGTGTAGAGGCATTTGGTAAGGGCGATCTGGCCACTGCACGGGCTCATTTCGAGCAGGCCAGGGCGGATGGCCTGAACAGCCCGTCACTGCTTTACAATCTTGGCGTGGTCTACTTCCGTCTTGAGCAACATGATTCCGCTGAAGCCGTGTTCAGGGAACTGCTGGACACGCCCCATGCACCCCTGGCCCGTTATAACCTGGGACTTGTCATGCAGGAGACCGGGCAGGACCAGGCTGCCCGCCATTGGTTCGAACAGGCCGCCGGCCCGGAGTCTCCGGAGAAAGTGCGGCTGCTGGCCAATCGCCGGCTTGATGAGATCAAACTTGGGGAACCTGACCCTGTCAGCAGCAGCGGATACCTGTCCGCAGCTGCTGGTTATGATGACAACATCGCCGGAACACCGGACGACGCCTCAAGCAATCAGGCCGGTGGTTTTGCGGATTTTTTGGCTGTCGGGGAGGCTGGTATCGGCGGCGTTGGTCTGCATGGTGTCGCTTACACCCGCAAATATCCCCGGAACACCGGATTCGACACCAGTTATCTAAGCACCGGGGCGTCCTGGTTGGCGGCAGTGGACGCCGGTGAGTTAACGTCCTCCCTGAGCGTGGCTGGTTCCTGGTTTGGGGGGGATACCCTCGAACGGGAGATTCGGCTTGGCGCTGAGTATCGCCCCAATCAATGTCTTTTTGCGGCGAAGGTGCCCGGGCTCGAATGCAGCGTGAGAGGGTCGGTTTCTGCGATCAGGGGCGGAAGTAATTTCAGTGCCTATGATGGGGAAATGCTGCGACTGGGCTTCAGCGCCAGCAAGCGCGCGGGAAACTGGCTGTTCAGGGGCCGGTACCAGTTTGAGGTGAACGACCGCGAGGATCTGTCAACGCAGCAGGAGTTTTTCAGTGTGTCGCCATTGCGCAACCTGCTGTCTGCCGAGGCCCGCTATCAGGTATCGAGCAGGCTTTCCCTCGGCGCCAGGGGAGATGTGCGCCATTCCCGCTATCAGGATGACCATCAACTGGTATCCGGTACCGATGTGGTTTCCGAGCGCCGCACAGATAACCGCCTGCGGGGGGTGCTGCTGGCGGAATACCGGCTGGCTGGCCCATGGCTGGTGTTGGCGGAGTGGAGCATGCTCAACAATCGCAGCACTCTCGAGCGATACGATTACAGCCGTCGTGAGGCGATGATTGGCGTGGAAATGGGTTTCTGATGCCATCGCCGGGCATCCTTTCCCGGCGGCGTTGTGGGTCAGATCAGCCTGAAATCAGAGGCCGGCGTTCCTGAGCCGGTTGGCCTGTTGCAGGTATACCGTTTTCGGGTCTGTCTCGAACAGGCTATGGAGGCCCAGTGCCTGGTTCACTTCGTCCAGATGGTTCATGAAATAGTTGTCGCGAATGACCTTGCCAAAATGGTTGCTGCAACGTCCTACCAGGCCGTCGTTGGCGCTGAAACCGAACGCCAGGCTGGTCGTGCCGAGTAATGCATCGGATGGATCAAGCACGTTGGTCAGAACCCCGGTGCCGCCCCAGGAGTAGAAACGTACGCCATTGGCTGAATAAGCCCCTTCCCCACAGGCAGTGGCAGGAACGCCCGCCGGTGCAAAGTTATTGAATTCGGCACTGCCCTGGGTGGTCAGCGAGTACAGGCTGGAGCTCAGGTCCTGGTTATAACCGCCACCCGAGAGCAGGTCGATCAATCCGCCAAGGGCGTTCCCCAGTGATGCCGCCAGGCTCTCGGCCGGGGAGCCGTGGATCAGGTCCGCGACTGGCGAGCCTTTGTGGGGTGAACCTACCGACGTAACCGAGGCCACCAGGTCAGGCCGCACCCTGGCAATATACCGTGCAGTGGGGCCTCCATGGCTGTGGCCAATGAGATTCACCTTGCCGTGAATCGCTGCGATTGAGGTGATCTGGGGCAGCAATGCCTCGCCCCGTGCGATAGTGCTGTCCAGTGCGGGTACCTGGGTGGTGTAAACGTCCGCGCCATACCTGCGAAGGTCTTCGGCGATGCCATACCAGTAATCCACGCCAGCGATCGAATCGAAGCCGAACATGCCATGAACCAGCACAACGGGGTACCGGGTGTTCGTGTAGTTGGAAGGGGTGGAGTCCCACCACCAGGCCATTGAGGGCGCGGACCATGCCAGAACGACAAGCATGGCGAGTGCCTTGATCCATTGCTTCATTTTTGCACCTACAGTTTGCTGTTGTATTTGTTGTCAAACTGCGGCTCGACCTAACGGGGTCTGCCAATACCTTTCTT
>CAZFPG010000319.1:0-4287 GCA_964521055.1 uncultured Marinobacter sp. | reverse complement strand
GCGGTCTTCCATGATGTGAACAGCAACTTCAAGCTGGTTGCCGAATACAACATGTTTGAGCAGACCACGAAGTCTACCGGCGCTGATGCCGCAGAGTCTGACACCCTGGCGCTGGGTGCCGTCATCACGTTCTGACCGGATGTTGGTACTTTGATACAGGAAGGCACCGGGCGCCGCCACGGAATCGGGGCGTTTCGGGGGCTTTCCTAAGACTAAAGTGCCGGTTTGCATCGATGGAAACCGGCAGCGCTGGCAGGCATTGATTCAGGAGGGTTTTTAATCAATGGCTTACGATCATTTTGGCGCGCCCATTAAAAGCACTGAAGTCGCATTGGCTGCGTTTGCGAAAGCCGTAGAATCGGTAAAAAGCCATCCGGTTGCGGAGCGCGCATTCATGAAGCCAGCCACCACGCTACCCGCGGTCAGGGTAGCCAGTTCCAACGCACGTGATCCGATGCTGGCCGCCACCAACCTTGCCGGCCAGCTCAGCCACGAACATCTTGGCTGCGTACTGTTTTTCTGTTCTGCCGAGTACGATCTCGCGCGCCTGGGCGTTGCGCTGGAGCATGTATTCTCCGGCGTCCGGGTCAGCGGCTGTACCTCTGCCGGTGAAATCACTCCGGACGGTTATGGCCGGGGCTGCGTTACCGCCATCGGATTTGATCGCCGTTATTTTTCCATCGACTGTGCACTGATCAGCGAGCTGGACAGCTTTACCCTGGAAGACGCGCAGGGTGTGATCGATGGTCTGTTGTCCACCTGTCGTGATGCCCACCTGGCCCCCGTCAAGGGTAATACGTTTGCCATTACCCTGCTGGACGGTTTGTCGAGCCGGGAAGAACTGGTGCTTGCCACCCTCAATGCCGCCCTCGGCACCATTCCCCAGTTCGGTGGTTCCGCCGGTGACGACGAGCGCCTTGCCAATACCCATGTGTTCTTTGATGGTCAGTTTCATACCGGTGCTGCCACCATAATGCTGGTGAACACGCCGCTGGATTTCCGGGTGTTTTCCACCCATCACATGGAGCCGCGGAGTGAGAAGCTGGTGGTCACCCATGCTGATGCCGCCAGCCGCACCGTGTACGAGCTGAACGCGGAACCGGCGGCGGAAGCCTATGCCCGGACCGTGGGCGTGACGGTAGAGGAGCTGGACCGCAAGGTCTTCGCCCTTCACCCCATGGGGGTCCGGATTGGGGGCCACTATTTTGTCCGTTCGGTACAGCGGGTGAATGCGGACAAGAGCCTGACTTTCTACTGTGCCGTGGAAACCGGCATCGTGATGACTGCAATGGCGCCGGGCTCCCTGCTCGACAGCGTCCGCACCCAGATTGAAGCGTCCGAGCAAGTGGTCGGGCCGCCGCTGGTGACGATTGGCTGCGATTGTTTCCTCCGGCGTCTGGAAGCTGAGCTGACCGGAGTGGCTGATGAGGTGTCCGACTTCCTCCGGCACCACAAGGTCATCGGTTTCAACACCTATGGAGAGCAGTTCGACGGGATGCATATCAACCAGACGTTTACGGGGGTGGTGATTGGTCAGCCTGATGCCGGTTATGGCAAAAACTGATGCTGACAGCAGCAGGGAGCAGCGTATTACCGAGCTCGAAGCGGAGAACGAACGTCTACGGAAGATCCGTGACGCCCTGATTGTACGGGTCGAGTCCGGTTCAGCCCACAAACCCGAGCCCTACGCAGTGTTCGAGCACTCGGTGGTGCTGGCGGAGCAGGTGCGTGAACGCACCGAAGCCCTCAACCAGACCATGGACGAGCTCAAGGGCAGCAACAAGGCCCTGAACCGCGCCCGCGAAGAAGCGGAGACCACCCGCCAGCGCCTGGTGGATGCGATCGAAAGCATCGCGGACGGGTTTGTACTGTTCGACCACCAGCATCGTCTTATCCAGTGCAACAGCCGGTTCCGCAGTTACTGGAAGCATTCCGGGCTGCAGGTGCCACCTGCCGGCACGTCCATTGCCGATCTGAAGGCGCATGCCGTCAGCTCCGGGCTGATTATTGAGGAACATGCCAATGCCTCTTCGGAAGGATCTGTGTTCCTGTTATCCAATGGCCGCTGGGTACAGATGACGGAAAGGCCGACCCGTGAAGGCGGGCTGGTTGTCCTCTACTCGGACATCACCGACATCAAGAACAGCGAGATGGCCCGCCGCATCCAGGCGCTGGAGGAGAGTGAACGCTGGATACGGGTGGTTACCGACCATGTGCCTGCCCTGATTGCCTATGTGGGCGCAGACATGACCGTGCAGTTCTGCAACAAGGTTTACGAGGCCTGGTATGGCCGCAACGGCGAATCTCCATTGGGCAAACATCTGCAGGAGGTTCACCAGCCGGAGCTATACCGGCGCCTCATGCCCCATGTCCAGAAGGTGCTGAAAGGCGAAAGCGTTAACTTCGAGTTCGAGGAAACCAACGACACCGGGGAGACCCGCTACATGCTCCGGGCCTACGTCCCCAATGTGGACATCGAAGGCCAGGTGACGGGATTCTTTGTACTGATCCGGGATATCACCGATCGCCGCAAAACCGCCCTGGCGCTGGAACGGGCCTACGATGACCTGGAACAGCGGGTCAAGGAGCGCACGGCGGCGCTGACCGGGCTCAACGATCAGTTGCGACAGGAAATCGATGAACGGGCGGCGGTAGAGGCCAGGCTGCGGGATGCCAAGATGGATGCCGAGCGCGCCAACCTGTCCAAGACCAAATTCCTGGCAGCTGTGAGCCATGACCTGCTGCAGCCCCTGAACGCGGCACGGCTGTTCACCAGTGCCTTGCTGGAGCACTCCTTTGGCCCCAAGGCGGAAGGGCTGGTGCGCTCGGTGAGCACGTCCCTGGATGATGTGGAGAACCTTCTGGGCACCCTGGTGGATATCTCCAAGCTGGACGCCGGCGTGATCAAGCCGGATATCATGGCGTTTGACCTGCGGGACCTGCTCAACAACATTGCCCGGGAGTTCCGCCAGATGGCACTGGCGGAGGGGCTGACCCTGGACTTCGTGCCTTCATCGGCGGTGGTGGAATCAGACTCGCAGCTGCTGGCCCGGATTCTCCGCAACTTCCTGACCAATGCCATCCGGTATACCGGCTCCGGGAGAATCCTGCTGGGATGCCGCCGGCGGGATGATCATATGTTGCTACAGGTGTGTGATACCGGCCCGGGTATTCCCCAGGACAAGCTGACCGAGATTTTCCAGGAGTTCAAGCGCATTCGCCCGGCCAGTTCACAGCCGGACAAGGGCCTTGGCCTTGGCCTGGCGATCGTGGACAAGATTTCGCGAATTCTGGGCCACGAGGTAACCGTATCGTCCATCGAGGGCAGGGGGTCCGTCTTCAGTGTGAAGGTGCCCGTCGGGCGACTGCAGCCCAAGAGGCAAGCCCAGGAGGAAAATCGGATCGTGTCAAACGACAGCGGGCTGGGCGGCGCCAGGATCTGGGTAATTGATAACGACCACGACATCTGCCAGGGCATGCAGACATTGCTGGAAGGCTGGGACTGCCAGGTGATTTCAGCGGTTTCCCTGGAAGACCTGGAGCGCCAACTGGACCCGGCCTCGAGCGAGGTGGACCTGATCCTGGCGGACTACCATCTGGATAACGACGAAAACGGGGTAGACGTAGTGGCCAATATCAACGGCCGCCGGCATTGCCCGGCACCGGTGGTGATGATCACCGCCAACTACACCAACGAATTAAAGCAGCACATCCGCGAGTTGGGATACGTGTTGATGAACAAGCCTGTGAAGCCGTTGAAGTTGCGGAGTGCGTTGAATCACCTGCTGAGAGGGTGATGCCCTACCGCTTCAAATACTGACTGAAATCCACATCACTCGCCGAAAGAATCGCCTGCACCCGGTTATGAACCCCAAGCTTGCGTAATATCGCCGACACATGGGCCTTCACCGTGGTCTCGGCGATATTCAGGTTATAGGCAATCTGCTTGTTGGACTCACCCTTGGACATACGTTCCAGCACCAGCAACTGGCGGCGGGTGAGGGAGTTCAGCAGTTCCGGTGAAATCGGATTGTCCTCATGGCGGCTGCGGCGGCTGGTACTTTCCTTGCCGGTACGGATGATGTCCGAGGGCAGGTAAACGTTGCCGTTGAGGATCTGCTGGATGGCTTCGGTCATCTGGGCCCGGGGCGAGGACTTGGTAATGAACCCGCAGGCGCCGTAAGTGATGGCCTGGAGCACCACCTGTTTGTCTTCCTCGGCCGACACAATCACCACGGGAATGGTGGGCGCTTCGTTGCGCAGGGATATCAGACCGTTCAGACCATG
>CAZFPG010000318.1:1019-4300 GCA_964521055.1 uncultured Marinobacter sp. | reverse complement strand
CTGTCGCAGTAGGCGAAGTCGCGGAAGTAATGGTGGGCGCTCATTTCGCCGCCGTATACGGCGTCTTCGTCGCGCATGCGTTGTTTGATGAAGGCATGGCCGGTTTTGCTTTCGATGGCTTCGCCGCCGGCGGCCTTGACCAGGTCGATGGTGTTCCAGGTCAGCCTTGGGTCGTGGATGACTTTGCCGCCACCGGTTTTGCGGAGGAACTGGTCCGCCAGCAGGCCGACAATGTAATAGCCTTCAATGAAACGGCCGTTTTCGTCGAAGAAGAAACAGCGGTCGTAGTCGCCGTCCCAGGCGATGCCCATGGCGGCGCCGTGTTCGATAACGGCTTCGGATGTTACGGCGCGGTTTTCTTCCAGGATGGGGTTCGGGACGCCGTTCGGGAAGTTGCCATCGGCCTGGTGATGCACTTTCACGAAATCGAACGGCAGGTGCCGTTCCAGCTCGTCGATAATCAACCCGGCCCCGCCATTACCGGCATTGACCACGATGGTCATCGGTTTGAGTGAACCTGAGTCCACGTAGCCCAACAGATGGTCAATGTAGGCGGTCATCACTTCCAGCGGCTCGTATCGCCCCTGCGTGGGTGCGTCGCCGCAAGGTTCCGGCACCCGGTCACGGATGTCATTCAGGCCGTTGTCGGAGCTGATGGGACGTGAATCCGGGCCCACCATTTTCATGCCGTTGTGGTCACGGGGGTTGTGGCTGGCCGTGACCATGATGCCGCCGTCCATTTTGTAGTGGCTGGTGGCGAAGTAGACCATTTCGGTGCCGCACAGGCCGATATCGAAGACATCGGCACCGGCGGCCATCAGGCCGGAACTGAGCGCGTCGGCAATTTCGGGGCTGGACAGGCGAATGTCGTATCCGACGATGACCCGCCTGGCTCCGGTCACTTCCACATAGGCGTGGCCGATGCGCTCGGCTAGCTGCGGGTTGAGCTGGTCCGGCACGCGGCCGCGAAGGTCATAGGCTTTAAAACAGGACAGGTCCATTGTCACTGGTGTTTACTCCCCTCCGGAAGACTGAAGTTGAATGTAGTTCTGGATACCCATCTGGGAGATCATTTCCAGTTGGGTTTCGAGCCAGTCGATATGCTCTTCTTCGCTCTCGAGAATGCGCCTGAACAGCTCACGTGAACCGTAGTCCTTTATCTGATCACAATAGGCAACCGCTTCCACGTAATCGGCGTGCCCTGCCCGCTCAAGCTTCAGGTCGCACTGGAGCATTTCCTCCACGTTTTCGCCAATCAGCAGCTTGTTCAAGTCCTGCAGGTTGGGCAAGCCCTCAAGAAACAGGATGCGCTCAATCAGTTGATCGGCGTGTTTCATCTCGTCGATGGACTCTTCGTATTCTTTCTCCGCCAGTTTGGTGATGCCCCAGTCCTTGTACATACGGGCATGCAGGAAATACTGGTTGATGGCGGTCAGCTCGCTGGCGAGTGCCTTGTTGAGGTACTGGATGACTTTTTTGTCGCCTTTCATAACCGGAGTCCTTCTGTTGTGAATACCTTGATTCACTAGGATAGACCGTTTAGACGCGATAAAAAATCACACCTGTAAAGAGGTCGCAAATGGGAAACAGGAGGGTTTGCGGGCCTCAGGCTGGCTGGGCAAGCATATTGGCCATGGCCAGGTAATCCGGGGTACGGCTTTCACGCAGTATTTCACGGGCAGTACAGGCGCAACGGCCACACTGCGTACCCACACCAAGCTCCTTGCCAAGCTGGCGCATGGAGCTGACACCACTGTCGGCGGCTTCACGGATTTCTCTGTCTGTCACACCATGGCAAAGGCATACGTACATGCGGGTTACTCACAGGGCCGATGAAAGGTACTGATAATTATTGTCATTTGCATGCGGCTTTGCAACCCCCTGAGAGCGTTTTTTGTGCAATTAATTGTATCGGTACCTCACATGCCCGACCTCACATACCCGTGAGGCGGAATGCCAGTGGCAGGATCAAGGCGGTAAAAATGCCCGTCAGCCCCATTCCCAGGGAAGCAAAGGCCCCCGCAGTCGGGCCCAGCTCGAATGCCCGGGCGGTACCCAGGGCATGGCCGTTCAATCCCAGTGCAAAACCGAGAATGCGGGGGTCGGTTATGGCAAACCAGCGGGCGATCAGGTCCACAAACAGCGTGGCCAGCATGCCGGTAATCAGCAGCCCGCCCATCATCAGGGCAACGGAGCCGCCCAATTGCTCGGTGATACCAATGGCGATAGGTGCCGTCACCGACTTCGGCGCCAGCGAGGCCAGCACTTCCGGTGAAGCCCCCAGCGCGGCGGCGATCACCACGGCATAGACAGCAGCCAGGGTGGCCGCTACCGGCAGGGTAAACAGAATGGGGCGCCACAACGCCCGGATATGATGCATCTGCTGGTACAGGGGCACGCCCAGCGCCACCGTCGCCGGGCCCAACAGCACAGAGAGCCACTGCGAGCCTTCGCGATATTCCGCGTATTCCATCGTCAGAATCACAATCATCCCGCTGACCAGCATGGCTGAAATCAGGATCGGCGGTAGCCACACAGGTTGCTTCAGCATCCTGAAAAGGCGATTTCCGGCAAAATATGCCCCCAACGTCAGGACAATCGCCAACACCGGGCTGTTGGAAAGCAGGCCCAGCAATTCCTGGAAGCGGCCGGGCAATTCACTCATGGTCACCCACCTCTTCGCCACTGAAACGCTTCATCAGCCACAAAGTCGTGAGTACGCTCAGCAGGGTACCCACGGCCAGCGCAACACCAATTGCCAGCCATTGCCCCGCGAACTCGTCGGCGACAAAGAACACGCCCACTACCCCCGGCATAATCAGCAGCACCAGCACCGAAATCAGCGCCTGACTGGCCCCTGCCAGACTGTCACTGATGGCCCCCTTGCCCATCAGCAACAGGGTGAGCAGTATCATTCCGATGACGCCACCACTCACCGGCAAAGCCAGCAGCACCCTGACAGCCTCACCGGCAATAAAGAACACCGTCAACACCAGAAAACCGTACAACATCGACATGGCAGTTGTTTCTCTACGGAGTATTTGATTTACACTAGCACCCTGGCCACACCAACGCAGGACGCCCAATGGCTCTCAAGGCAACCATCTTCAAAGCGACACTGAACATAGCGGACATGGACAGGCACTACTACGCCGACCATCACCTCACCATCGCCCGCCATCCGTCGGAGAACGACGAGCGCATGATGATACGCCTGCTGGCCTTCATCCTGAACGCCAGCGACGAGCTGGAGTTCACCAAGGGTATCAGCACGGACGACG
>CAZFPG010000318.1:0-1009 GCA_964521055.1 uncultured Marinobacter sp. | reverse complement strand
CGGACCTGTGGCAGAAAAGCCTGAGCGACGAAATCGAGCTGTGGATCGAACTCGGCCTGCCGGACGAAAGCCGCCTGCGCAAAGCCTGCAACCGGGCCGACCAGGTGATTCTGTACACCTACGGCGGCCGCGCCGTGCCCCTGTGGTGGGAGAAACACCAGGGTAAACTCACCCGATTCAACAACCTCACCATCATCAACCTGCCGCCGGAAGCCACCGAGCCACTCGCCGCCCTGGCGGAAAGAGGCATGAATCTGCAGTGCACCATCCAGGACGGGACCGTGAACATCGGCAACGAGGAAACCCTCGTCAGCCTGACCCCCGAGCCGCTCTATCCCGCCTAAAAAAATTGATCTTCCGGGTCTACCAGAACAAGACAGTTTACGTTAAGGTAAACTTTAGCCGATATTGACCGGAGCTGCACCAGGTTCTGTCAGTTTGGCTATACTCAAAAAAACATCGGCACCCTCACAAGGGGTGTTTTGTTCCTCAGGCCACTACCCCAGGAAGAGGATTATGACAACAACAAAAGCCAAAGTTGCTTATTCCCCGGTTTTTACCGACGGTGCGGAGTTCCGTATTCCCACCTTCAAGCTACTGAAGCAGGACGGCTCGCTCTACAAGGGCGCCAAGGCCCCTGATATCAGTAAAGAAAAAGCTCTGCGCATCTACCGCGCGATGGTCACCACCCGGATTCTCGACGAACGCATGCTCGCCGCCCAGCGACAGGGGCGCCTGAGCTTTTACATGCAGTGCACCGGCGAGGAAGCGGCTGTGATTGGCAGTACCGCCGCACTGGACGACGGCGACATGATTATGGCGCAGTACCGGGAACAGGGCTCCCTTGTCTATCGCGGCTTCACCATTGATGAGTTCATGAACCAGCTGTTCGGCAACGAACTGGACTACGGCAAAGGCCGCCAGATGCCGGTTCACTATGGTTCCGCCAAGCTGAACTACATGACCATCTCATCTCCCCTGGCCACGCATATTCCCAAGGCCACCGGTT
>CAZFPG010000317.1:0-4311 GCA_964521055.1 uncultured Marinobacter sp. | reverse complement strand
CGTTAACGCAATACAGAGATGCAGTGATGACACGAGGTGAAGACCGTATTCTGGTTCAGGAGCACCTGGCACACCAGGCTGAGCCAAAGGCCCTCAGCGAGGCAGAGAAAGCCGATCTTGAATCCCGTATCCGTACCGCCCTCAAGGCCGAGGACGCCGTGCTCGTGGCCCATTATTACACGGACCCGGACATTCAGCGCCTGGCCGAGGAAACCGGTGGCTGCGTGGCAGACTCCCTGGAAATGGCGCGTTTCGGCAATCAGCACGAGGCGTCAACCGTTGTGGTTGCCGGTGTTCGCTTCATGGGTGAGACCGCGAAAATCCTCAACCCCGAGAAACGGGTGCTGATGCCAACCCTGGAAGCCACCTGTTCCCTGGATATTGGCTGCCCGGCCGACGAGTTTGCGGAATTCTGTGACCAGCATCCTGACAGGACTGTCGTGGTGTACGCCAACACGTCTGCCGCCGTGAAGGCGAGGGCCGACTGGGTGGTCACGTCCAGTTGTGCCCAGGCAATCGTGGAGCAACTGGATGCCCGGGGCGAGAAAATTCTCTGGGCACCGGACAAACACCTCGGCCACTATGTCCAAAAGACCACCGGGGCGGATGTCCTGCTTTGGGACGGTTCCTGTATTGTTCACGAAGAGTTCAAGTTCCGTGGGCTGGAAGATCTCAAGGCACTGTATCCGGATGCAGCCGTACTGGTTCATCCGGAATCCCCTGATGCAGTGGTGGAGATGGCGGATGTGGTGGGGTCCACCTCACAGCTGATCCACGCGGTACAGACGTTGCCCAACGAGCAGTTCATTGTGGCAACCGACAACGGCATCTTCTACAAGATGCAGCAACTGGCGCCCAACAAGACCCTCATTGAAGCCCCTACCGCAGGCAACGGTGCTACGTGTCGTAGCTGCGCTCACTGCCCGTGGATGGCCATGAACGGGCTTGAGAACCTGCTGTCGGTGATCGAGAATGGCGATCAGGAAGTCCATGTGGACCCGGCGATGCGGGAAAAGGCCCTCAAGCCTCTGCAGCGGATGTTGGACTTCACAGCGAACATGAATCTGAAGGCCGCCGGCAACGCCTGAAATCAGCTGCGTTGCTGGTTGAGCCTGGCGGAAACCTGGGACAGGCGCTCGGTGACCACCTGTCTCAGTGGTGCGCCGGCCGGCAGCCGCTCCTGGGCCTGGCGCAGCTGGCGCTGGGCTGACTCCAGGTCCCCCATCAGGATATCGTGTTCGGCTCGGGCCCGGTGCACGCCGACAATATTCCGGGCCATCCCCTCCGCCTCGGCAAGACGCAGCCACAGATGCTCTTTCTGCGGTAACTCCCGCGTCAGCCTGTGGAGGTAATCGGCAGCACGCTCGCCATTGCCGTCCTCGGTTTCCACTCTGGCCAGCATGTCGGTGATGGGGTAGTTGCCCGGATTCCGGTCGAGCGCTTCCTTCATCAGCTTGCGAGCCTCTTCCAGGCGGTCCTGTTCAATCAGGACTTCGGCAAGGGTGACCTGGTAGGTGATTCGCCCCGGCGCACTCTCCAGCAGTTGTTCCAGCTCACTGATGGCATCGCTGTAGTTGCCACTACGCAGGAAGGCAACCGCAAGCCCGTACCGGACCGCGTCGGGTTTCTCGGTATCGGGGCGTTTCAGGTAATCCCGGAAGGTTTCCACGGCCACCTCGGGTGACCTGGCGTACCGCACCTGCAGTCGGGAACGAATCAGGTGATATTCCTGGGCATCGGCCACATCCTTGCGGGGGTATTGTTCGGCACGGTTGCGGGTGTCTGAAACACGGTTCTGGGTGAGGGGATGGGTAGACAGGTACTCGGGTACCCGATTCCCCTGGAGCCGGTTCTGGCGCATCATTATCTCGAACATTTCCGGCATGCCCCTTGGGTCCATGCCGGCATCCGCCAGTATTTCCATGCCCACCCGGTCAGCTTCCTGTTCGTGGGCGCGGCTGTAGGCAAGCATGTTCTGTATTGCCAGGGCCTGGGTGCCGGCAATGGCGGCAATGCCGATGTCGGACTGCGTGACCGCTGACAGCACAATGCCTGCAATCATGCCGGCAATGGTCATCGGGGCGCTGGCTTCCTGCTGCTCAAGGCGCCTGGCAAAATGCCGCTGGCTGAGGTGGGCCAGCTCGTGGGCCATTACCGATGCAAACTGTTGCTCGCTGCTGGCGTTCAGGAACAGCCCGCCGTTAACGCCGACAATATTGCCGGGAACCGCAAACGCATTGATATCCGGGCTGTCGATAATCGCCAGGGTCAGGTCGCTGCTGGAAAGGGGGGCTGACGGAACCAGTTTGTAAACAACGGCGCTCAGGTAGTCATAGACCAGCGGGTCAGTGATCTGGGGCGCCGACCGGCGGATGGAGATCATTACCTGGCGGCCGATATCCGCTTCCTGCTGGCCCGAAATCAGCCCGCCCCCGGCGCCACCAATGGAGGGTAGTGTGCTCTCCGGGGACTGTGCCAGCGTTCTGCCGGAAAACACCGTCACCATTAGCATCATGGTAAATGCGAGCAATCCCTGCCAGGGCACAGGGCTTCGATCTGTCGGGGTCATGGATGGGCGGTGTCCCTTGTCATATGATTTCGTCAGACAGCATTGTGCCACTGAAAGTTCGCTCCCGTGTGGCCCGGTACGATTGTGATGCATTAAAGTAATACTGTCGGCATAATGCCGGCTATTCTTCCGACCATAGGGTATCTGGTTGTCATGGCTGACAGAACACTTGATGCATCCGGGCTCCGTTGTCCGATGCCGTTACTGAAGACCAAACTCGAACTGAATAGCATGGCGCCGGGCCAGGAACTGGAGGTTATTGCCACCGATGCCGGCTCGGCACGGGATATCCCCGCGTTCCTCAGCCTGTCTGCCCACGAGCTGGTCAGCTCATCCGAACAGGGTGGCTGCTTTACCTTTGTGATAAAGTGCGGCGGCTAAGCCTGCTGTGGTGACCGTTCGGAGTCGTTAATGTTAAGAATTTTACGTGGTCTGGCTCACAAATACTTTTCAGATGAAGAAGCTGTCATTCTTTTTCTGCTTTTGCTGGCAGGGGTCATCTTCGTCATCCTGTTCGGTTCCATGCTGGCACCGGCCATTGCGGCGGTTATTGTCGCGTTTATCCTGCAGGGGCTGGTTACCAAGCTTAACCGGATGGGAGTGCCGGAAATTGTCTCCATCATCGGGGTCTTTGTCATCTTTCTTGGTGTACTGGTCGGCTTCCTGTTCGGCCTTCTGCCGCTACTCTGGACCCAGGTGACATCCCTTGCCGGAGAGGCTCCCCGTATATTCCGGGAAATGCAGTCCTACCTGGAAGTGCTTCCACAGCAGTATCCGACGTTAATTTCCATGGAAGGCGTCAATACCATCTACAACCAGGTGACTGCTGAAGCCGGCCGCATGACACAGTGGCTGGTGTCGTTTTCACTGGAAAGCATTCCGGATCTGGTGGCCCTGCTGATTTACATGGTGCTGTTGCCGATTCTGGTGTTTTTCTTCCTCAAGGATCGCCGCCTGTTGCTTGATTCCATCTCCCGCATGCTGCCATCCCAGCGCCCGATGATGGTGAAAATATGGCATGAAGTGAATCTGCAGTGCGCGAACTATGTTCGGGGCAAGGCGGTGGAGATACTGATCGTTGGTGGCGTAACCTATGTATCTTTCAAATTGCTGGGGATGCCCTACGCTGCCTTGCTGGCCCTGATGGTTGGCCTGAGTGTGGTGATACCCTATATTGGTGCTGCTGTCGTCACCATTCCGGTGGCGGTGATTGCACTGTTTGCCTTTGGCTGGGGCAGCGAGTTCATCTGGGTCATGGTGGTTTATGGCATTATCCAGGCACTGGACGGTAATGTGCTGGTTCCGCTGCTATTCTCGGAAGTGAACAACCTGCACCCGGTGGCCATTATTGTGGCGGTGTTGTTCTTCGGTGGTATCTGGGGGCTGTGGGGCGTTTTCTTTGCGATACCCCTGGCTACCATGCTCAAGGCCATATTCTCGGCCTGGCCGGTGAAAGGCAAGCAGACACCGACATGACATCTCCTTTAATGCCCTTGTGTCGGTGGGTGCCCAACATTACCATATCGTTTTTATTCGTACGGAGCTTTTATGATTACGGGGAGCCTTGTCGCACTGGTCACACCCATGCATTCCGATGGCAGCATCCATTGGGAGCACCTAGATAAGCTGGTGGACTTTCATCTCGACAACGGAACACATGGTATCGTGGCCGTTGGTACGACAGGTGAATCCGCAACGCTGGACCCGGAAGAACACATGCGGGTTATCGGCCACATCATAAA
>CAZFPG010000316.1:0-4314 GCA_964521055.1 uncultured Marinobacter sp. | reverse complement strand
GTAGGCCAGTAAAGGCCGCGGGCGGCAAGGCGGAAGGCGCCTCGAAGCGCTGACCGGGGAGGAAGAGTCATCATGAAAGTAAAACGGTTTTTTGCCCAGAGCATGGCAGAGGCGCTGCGTCAGGTGCGGGATCAGATGGGCCCCGATGCAGTCATCCTGTCCAATCGTCGTGTGGATGGTGGCGTCGAAATTGTGACAGCGCTGGATTATGACGAAAATATGGCGCGCCAGCGCCTGGGGAGCGCCGCCCGGGAAGCGACCAACGGCTCCCGACTGGCGGAGCTGCAGGCGGAACAGCATCGCCGCCTGGAGGACGAGCTTGGCCGCTCCCGGGATCGCATTCGCGAGGTTCGGGAAAAGCGTGCCGCTGTCGGTAGCCGTTACAGCAGCGCGGAAGCCGCCCCTCTCACGTCGGCAGAAGAGGCCTTCGCCGGCAGTGACATGGTGCTGGAAGAATCCGCCGGTGCGAATTCAGCCTATTCCGGCGAACTTGCCCAGATGCGTGCCGAGATCAGCTCGCTCAGGGACCTGGTCAGTGCCCAGCGCGGCCCTGAGCCTGATAAAACAGCGGTGAATGCGGTACAGCAGCGGTTGGCAGAGCGACTGCAGGAATTTGGTCTTGGCCAGGAACTGGCCGGCTCACTGTCCCGCCGTCACCGTGCCGGGCGTCTTGAGGACGGCTGGAAACAGTCCCTCAAGATGCTGGCGGCCGGGGTAAAGACCCGTCGGACCGAGTGGGCCGAAGAGGGCGGGGTCTATGCGCTGGTAGGGCCAACCGGTTCGGGCAAGACCACCACGATCGGAAAGCTTGCGGCCCATTACGTGTTACGTCATGGCGCCGATTCCCTGGCACTGGTGACCACTGACCGTTATCGGGTGGCCGCGCACGAGCAATTGTTTGTATTCGGGCGTATCCTGAATGTACCGGTAAGGGTGGTTGATGAGACTCACTCCCTGGACGATATACTGGACGAATTGTCGGACCGTCACCTGGTACTGATTGATACCGCAGGCCTGACCAGTACCGACAAGGGCTATGAGGAGCAGCTTACGGAGCTGGCACGGAGTCATCACCAGATTCGTACCCATCTGGTGGTTTCCGCAACCAGTCAGCCGCGCATCATGAAATCCGTCTGGCATTGCTATAAGATGGCTAATCTCACGGGTTGTGTGATGACGAAAATCGACGAAGCACTGACCCTGGGAGAATCGCTGGGATTTGTCATGGAGACGGGATTGCCGGTGGCCTACTATACTGACGGACAGAAAATCCCTGAAGACCTGCACCACGCCGAGTCCATTCCGCTGGTGCTGCTGGCCGTGGAAAGGCTGAAAAAACTCCAGCAGCAACAGGCAGTCGCTGTTTAACAACAACACAGCCTGCGGTTAAACGTGGCAAGAGATCAGAGTCAGTATGAGCAAACCACATCCGGTACAGGTGATTGCGGTTTCCGGCGGGAAGGGTGGCGTTGGCAAAAGTAACGTTGCGGTAAACCTGGGCATTGCCCTGTCACAGAAAGGTCGTCGTGTCGTACTGCTTGATGCCGATCTTGGTCTCGGCAATATCGATGTGTTGCTGGGAATTACCGCCAACCGGAATATCCAGGACGTTATCTCCGGCGAATGCGACCTGCGCGATGTGCTGGTAAACGGCCCGGGCGGAATCAAGATTGTGCCGGCCTCCTCCGGTACCCAGCGAATGACCCAGCTGTCCACCCTCGAGCACGCCGGCCTGATCAATGCTTTCAGTGAGCTGGGCGACCAGATCGATGTACTGATTGTGGACACCGCAGCCGGTATATCCGAGTCGGTGGTCAGCTTTTTGCGCGCCTCCCAGGAAATGTTACTGGTTGTGTGCGACGAGCCCACCTCCATCACAGACGCTTACGCACTGATCAAACTGATGAATCGCGATTATGGCACCAACCGCTTTCGTATTCTCGCGAACCAGGTGCGTAATGAGCAGGAAGGCCGGCATCTTTTTGAAAAACTGACCAGAGTTACCGAGCGGTTTCTGGATGTGGCACTACAATATGTGGGTATAGTGCCTTACGACGAGGCCGTGAAGAAGGCGGTCCAGCGCCAGCGTGCCGTGCTGGATGCCTACCCCCGTGCCAAGGCATCACTTGCCATCAAGAGCCTGGCGGACAAAGTTGACAGCTGGCCATTGCCACAGTCTCCCAGGGGGCATCTGGAATTCTTTGTGGAGCGGCTCGTCGAAGTCTGAATTTGATCCTGTCACTGAAAAGCCGGATACATGACATTGGCGAAAGAACTCGGAATCTATCACCGGACCGGCACCCAGGGGCCCTCGCAACTCGTTGAGGAGCAGGCTCCGCTGGTCAAGAAAATAGCACTTCATCTCATGGCCAGGTTGCCGGCTTCGGTCCAGTTGGAGGACCTGATGCAGGCCGGCATGATCGGCCTGCTGGAAGCGGCCCAACGTTACAGCTCCACCAAGGGCGCCACCTTCGAAACCTATGCAGGCATCCGCATTCGTGGTGCCATGGTGGATGAAATCCGCAAGGGGGACTGGGTTCCCCGCTCGGTCCACAGAAACTCCCGCCGCATTGCCAAGGCCATCAAGGCTGTCGAGGACCGTCTGGGCCGTGAAGCCCAGGACGGGGAAGTCGCCGAAGAGCTCGGCCTGGATCTCGCTGAGTATCACTCGTCATTGAGCGATGCCAACAGTGGACGACTTTTTAGCCTCGATGAGCTCAATGAATCCGGAGAGCTGCCGATACAGGAAGCAGAGACCAGTGATAATCCACTGGAGGGCCTGGCATCGGATAGCTTCCGGCAGAACCTCGCCGCCGCGATTGGCGACCTGCCAGAGCGTGAAAAACTGGTGCTCAGCCTGTATTACCAGGAAGAGCTGAACCTGAAGGAAATTGGCGCTGTGCTGGGGGTTAGTGAAAGCCGGGTGAGCCAGATTCACAGCCAGGCTGCCCTTCGCCTGCGGGGACGGCTCTCTGAGTGGCAGCAGTAAACCCTGTGGTGCCCACATGGTTGTGCAGCGTTGCAAAGCATTCTTTACTGTAGCCTTTTGGTAACCGGTGCTTTACAACCGGGCGAAAGGCCACACAATAAGCGGTTAATCTGCCGGCTTGCTAGACTGAAGGCCGCCAACAACGAATTCCGGGCGTTTCAAACTGGAGGTCCCATTGGACAAGAACATGAAAATCCTGATCGTGGATGACTTCTCCACAATGCGACGTATCATCAAGAACCTGCTTCGTGATCTCGGCTTTACCAATACCGACGAGGCGGATGATGGCAATACCGCGCTGCCGATGCTCCGAAGCGGTAAATACGATTTTCTGGTAACTGACTGGAACATGCCGGGCATGTCCGGGCTGGATCTCCTCAAGGAAGTCAGGGCCGATGAGAACCTCAAGACCCTGCCCGTGCTGATGGTGACCGCAGAAGCCAAGCGTGACCAGATCGTGGCGGCCGCCCAGGCCGGCGTAAACGGGTACGTGGTCAAGCCGTTTACCGCAGCGGTTCTCAAGGAGAAGATTGAGAAAATCTTCGAGCGCATCCAGTAACCAGAGGTCGGACAAGCTCCCATGAGCGAAAATGACAAGAACCAACACGGCCTCGAGCCGGAAGTTACTGAGAAGCTCCGCACCCAGGCCGCAGAGCTGGTTGAGCAGGTCAATGCCGGAGAGTATGGCCGTGCCATGACCCTGATCAATGAACTCAGTGAAGTCAGGGATCAGAGTCTGTACCGGGAAGTAGGCCGGTTGACCCGCAGTCTCCACGAGGCAATCCGCAACTTCCAGATTGATCCGCGTAACGCCGAACAGTCCGAAGCCCTGTCAAAAATGACCGATGCATCGGACCGCCTGGAATACGTTGTCCAGATGACCGGAAAGGCCGCCAACCGGACCATGGACCTGGTAGAGGAAGCCATGCCCAGGGCCAGCGCCATTCGTGATGAAGCGGCCGAGCTGAGGGATGAGTGGCAAAGACTGCGTCGCCGTGAAATGGCCCCCGCGGAGTTCCGCGAACTCTATGCCCGGATCGATACGTTTTTTGTCAGCCTGAACACAGACGCCGGCGCCATGTACGACAACCTGTCGGAAATACTGCTGGCTCAGGACTTCCAGGATCTGACCGGCCAGGTTATCCAGAAAGTCACCACTCTGGTCAAGGAGGTGGAGGAACACCTGCTGAGCCTGGTGGTGATGGCCAGCCACGTGGACCAGATGACCGGAACCGTGCACGAGCTGGAAGAACGGGAAAAAGAGTCGGCGGAGCAGGGTGTAGGGCCGCAGATAAAGGCCGAAGAGCGTGAAGATGTTGTATCGG
>CAZFPG010000315.1:0-4325 GCA_964521055.1 uncultured Marinobacter sp. | reverse complement strand
AGGCAACTGCCTACCGCACTGAACGGAGACGGGTAACAACGTCAACGATTTGCGTCGCAGCGAAGTCAACCTCCTCCTGTGAGGAAAAGCGTCCGAACGAAAACCGGAGGGCTCTGTGAGCCTGCTCATCGTCCAGACCGATGCCTTTGAGAACAAACGATGGCTCAATAGTCGCAGATGCGCAGGCAGATCCGGACGACACCGCAAGATTTCTCAGCCCCAGCATCAGCGACTCTGCGTCCACGCCCGCGAATGAAAGGTTCACGATGCCGGGCACCCGGTGTTTTTCACTCCCATTGAGTGTCACGCCATCAAGCCCGCTGAGCCCCTGCAGGAATTGACGGCGGAGACCTTCAAGCATCTCCTTCTCCTGCTCAAGCTGCCCGCCTGCCAGCTCGAACGCCTTGCCCATCCCCACGATCTGGTGGGTTGGCAGCGTTCCGGAGCGCATGCCCCGCTCGTGGCCGCCGCCATGGATCTGCGACTCGATACGCACGTCCGGTGAGCGGCGCACGTACAGGGCGCCAATACCCTTGGGACCGTAGACCTTGTGACCGGACAGGGACAACAGATCCACCGGAGCCGCACTGACATCCACCTCGGTCTTGCCCGCAGCCTGCGCGGCATCCACATGAAACAACACCCCCCGCTCGCGAAGCAGGGTGCCAATGGCAGCAATATCTGTCTGACATCCCAGTTCATTGTTCACCATCATCAGGCTCACCAGAACCGTGTTGTCCTGGAGCGCATCTTCCACCTGCTCTGGCGCAATGCGACCGTCCTGGCCGGGCGTCAGCCAGGTAACACTCACACCATGCTGCCCAAGCCATTTGCAGGTATCAAGAACTGCCTTGTGCTCAATCACCGAGGTCACAATATGGGGATTGTCGTGGCCGGCAACCGCACCTTTAATAGCGAGGTTGTCGGATTCGGTGGCGCCGGATGTCCAGACGATCTCCCGAGGGTCCGCATGGATAAGATTGGCAACCTGTCGACGGGCACCTTCCACGGCTGCTTCGGCCTGCCAGCCATAGGCATGGGAACGGGAGGCGGGGTTACCGAACACCCCATCAGGTGTCAGGCACTTGAACATTTCCTCGGCAACAACGGGGTCTACGGGCGTTGTTGCCGCATAATCCATATAGACAGGTGTTTTCATAGAGGTTTCAGGGTATTCGTTCAGGCCGGCGCCTGGTCCGTAAGGCGCTCGGTGTTAATCGTCTGTGAATCACCTTCGGAATGGCGCCTGTTCTGCCGGTTGGCAACCACCTGAATCTCCCGCTTTCTCATCAGGTCACCGAGGCTGATGTCGCTCAGGAACTGATGGATCTGGTCACTGAGATCAGACCACAGGTGGTGGGTCAGACACTTCTCGCCATTCTGGCAATCACCCTTGTTGCCGCAACGGGTGGTATCCAGGGACTCACTGACCGCGTCCACCACTTCCGCAATATAAACGGCGTCGGGTTCGCGGCTCAGACGGTAACCCCCGCCGGGGCCCCGGATACTGGTCACCAACTTGTGACGGCGTAGGCGGGAAAACAGCTGCTCGAGGTACGAGAGGGAGATCTCCTGCCGGGCAGAGATATCTGCCAGACTGACCGGCCCCTGGTCCCCATGAAGGGCCAGATCCAGCATCGCCGTCACCGCGTAGCGGCCTTTGGTGGTCAGTCTCATAAACTCAGCCCCGGTCAGGGATTGATTAGGCTTCAACAGAGCCGAGTATGAATTGACCTACCAATTCAGTCAAGTATTCACCGTTTCGATGGCTCGTCGTCCCGTACGCAATCGAAATCCTCATCATGCAAGGGCGGCAAATCACCATTCTGATACTCGCTGTTGACCTTTTTCAGGGCCTTGCACATGTTCTCGATCCGGTCATCCACCGCATGCATATGGTCCAGCAGGTTGCGCATGGCCCGGGCAACCGGATCCGGCATTTCCTCGGTCACGCCGTAGGCGTCGAACCCCATTCGCTCTTCCATTTCCTTGCGGCGCACTTTGTCTTCATCCTTGCTCTTGACAACCACGCGGCCAGGAATGCCAACCACCGTTGCCCCGGCGGGAACAGCCTTGGTGACCACTGAATTGGAGCCGATCTTGGCGCCCTCTCCCACTTCAAATGGTCCGAGGATCTTGGCACCAGCCCCGACCACCACACCATTGCCCAGTGTGGGATGCCGCTTACCCTTGTTCCAGCTGGTTCCACCCAGGGTGACACCCTGGTAAAGCGTCACATCGTCACCGATAATCGTCGTTTCGCCAATCACAACGCCCATGCCGTGATCGATGAAGAAACGGCGGCCAATGGTCGCCCCGGGATGGATCTCGATACCTGTCAGCCAGCGGGCAAGAGTTGAGAAAGTCCGTGCCAGCCATTTCAGGCCCATATTCCACAGCCAGTGGGAGAACCGGTGACACAGGAGCGCGTGAAGTCCAGGGTAGTTGGTAAGAACCTCAAATGTATTACGAGCTGCGGGATCACGATGGAAAACACTGTTCACATCTTCCCTTAAACGTTCAAACATAACCCTATTCCTGTTCACCGGCTGTGAAACCAGCCTTTGACGTTTTTGATCCGGAACTGTCCGTACCGGCAGATTTCTGAACGGCTGTCAGCACACCCCGGAGAATACTGATTTCCGTCTGGTCCAGTTTCGCCCTCTGGAACAGACGACGCAACCGTGTCATCAGCAGCCCGGGTTTATCGCGGCGATGGAAATCAACGTCGACCAATACCTGCTCAAGGTGATCGAAAAAGCTTTCAACATCCCGCACTGGCGCAGGCGGCACATCCCACCCTGAATCCCCGGGCGCCACCATGGCCTTGAGATATGGGCTGCCGTCCCCGCCTTCAAGCCCTCTCAGGTAATGCATGCGTAATTCATAACAGATCACCTGCACCGCCATGGAAAGGTTCAGGGAACTGTAGTCCGGATTGGACGGAATATGAATATGGAAATGGCAACGCTGCAACTCCTCGTTGCTCAGACCATGGGCCTCACGGCCGAATACCAGTGCCACCGGGCCTGCACCTGAATGTTCGGCGGCCCTGGCAGCGGCATCCGGCGGCGCAATGACCGGCCAGGGCACCTTTCGGCCACGGGCACTGGTACCCATAACGCACACGCAGTCGGCAATGGCCTCATCAAGCGAGCCAACAACCCGGGCATTGTCCAGCACATCGGAAGCGCCTGCTGCCCGTGCATAGGAGGTTTCATCAGGGAATGAAGCCGGATTGACCAGCCAGAGATTACCCAGCGCCATATTCTTCATGGCCCGCGCAACGGCTCCGATATTGCCGGAGTGGGAGGTTTCAACCAGGACAATCCTGATCTGGTCGTCAAAGGTGTCGGTACCCTCCTGGGGCATCGCTGACTTGTGCATGGCGCTCGTGTCTCGGTCAGAATCCGGAAAGGCGCGCATGATACCAGATTTCCCCCCTCCTATGCCTCTCCGGATAAGCCGCGATACAGCGCCGTCAGTGACATTGCGGAGTCGAAAAACATACAAGGGGCGGCAGTTTTTGGTATGCTATGCGGCCTTCACACATCCGGATAATGAACACTCAGATGCAACCAGCTATTAAAATGGCCCTGCGCGTCGCGCGTCAGGGGTCCGACTACCTGAAAGCACATTTCGAACGCCAGGAACCCAATGGCGACAGCGAAGACCGCCGCAAGCAACTTGAGCGGGTCGAGCAGTCTGTTTACGACAACTTCTGCGAACAGCTCGAAAAGGCGTACAAGGACCATTTGATCGCACCCCTGAACGAGGCGGATGCCGATGGTAACGACAAGAGCTGGCATATATTTCCGGTACTCGGGCGCGAGAACTTCCTGCGTGGCATCCCCGATTTTGCACTGGCACTGCTGCAGAAGAAAAACAACCGCACCGAGAACCTGCTGCTGATCAACCCCGTCACCGGCGAAGAATACTCCGCCAGTCGCGGCCACGGCGCTGCCCTCAATAGCCGCCGCGTGCGCACCAGCGAAGTAAAGCACGCCGACCGCGCAGCCGTGGTCAGCAACCTTCTTGACCAGACCCGCATCGGCGAGGATGCGTTGATGTGGGGAGAAATGGCGTCACTTCTGGCCCGCGACAGCAGCATGTTCCGCACCGCCGGCTGTGTTGCCCTGGATATTGCACGGGTTTCCTCAGGCCACCTGGACGCCGCCGTGATCTTCCGTCCGGAGCCTGCGGACCTTGCCATTGGCGTAACCCTGGCACTGGAGTCCGGCGCACTTACCGGTGATTTCTCCGGCAATCCGTCAACCGAGAAAGCGAAGCAGCTTATCGTTGCCAACCCCAAGCTGTTCCGGGAA
>CAZFPG010000314.1:0-4335 GCA_964521055.1 uncultured Marinobacter sp. | reverse complement strand
GGGAAAAGGTGTCCGAGCAGAGCGAGTTCTTGTCCCATAAGAAAAAACACCCCACCCCTGGCCCAGCCCCCACAGCCCCCACAACCCGCGGGCCACGGGGCAAACCACCCCCCAAATCAGCAAACCTGCTAAAATCGCACCCCCGAACAAAACACCAGGAACCACCACCAAAAACGTGACCAACGCCGACTCCCAAGCCAGCCTGCCACGCCAGTTGTTTACCATGACCTGGCCCATGCTCTTCGGCATTCTGTCACTGATGACCTTCCAACTGGTGGACAGCGCCTTCATCGGCCAGTTGGGCCGCGACCCGCTGGCAGCACTGGGTTTCACCCTGCCCATGCAGCAGCTCATCATCGGCCTGCAGGTGGGTCTGGGCATTGCCACCACTGCCATTATTTCCCGCACCCTGGGCCAGGGCGACCAGCTACGGGCAGAACGCCTGGGCGGGCTGGTGGTCACTGTTGGCGCTGCCCTGGTAATCATCCTGTGCATCGGCCTGTGGTTACTACAGACCCGCATTATGTCCGCGCTCGGCGCGGAACAGAGCCTGCTGCCACTGATCCGCAACTACTGGATACCCTGGCTGCTCTCCGCCTGGACCGGCGCCATGCTGTATTTCGGTTACAGCGTGTGCCGCTCCCATGGCGACACCAAATTGCCCGGCTACGTGATGGTCGCCACCAGCCTTGCCAACATTGCGCTAGACCCACTCTACATCTTCGTGTTCGGCTGGGGCCTGCCCGGCGCCGCCCTGGCCACCATTACCGCCTTCGGTATCGGCTGCCTGTTTATCTATCCCAAACTGCTCCGTTACGGCTGGATCCGCTTTGATTTGAAACAACTCGCCCTCGGCAAAGCACTCTGGCAGCTCAATGGCATTATGGCCCCCGCCATGGTCAGCCAGTTGATGCCGCCAGCGGCAGCCATGCTGGCCACGGCACTGGTGGCAGGCTTTGGTTCCGCCGCCGTGGCCGCCTGGGGCCTGGGCACGCGCCTGGAATTCTTCTCGATTGTGGTGGTGCTGGCCCTGACAATGTCCATGCCACCCATGGTCGGACGCATGCTGGGTGCCGGAGAAATTGGCCAGATCCGCAAGCTCGTGCGGCTTGCGGTGCGATTCGTAGTGGTATGGCAACTGGCCATTGGCCTGGTCTGGCTGTTGGCCTCCGGACTGGTGTCTGAATTGTTCACCAGCGACCGGCAGGTCAGTGATGTGCTTGCAAGCTACCTGGTCAGGGTGCCACTCAGCTACAGCGGCCTGGGCATCTGCATGCTGATGGTGTCCGTCTGCAATGCCCTGGGAATGGCGCTGCGAGCGCTGCTGGTGTCCACACTCCGCCTGTTTCTGTGTTTTCTGCCCTTTCTCTGGTTCGGTGCCGAGATTGGCGGCATCAACGGGCTGATGAGCGGAGCCTTAGCTGGTAACCTGCTGGCTGGCGTTATGGCGTATGCATTCTACCGTCAGGGCATCCGGAAACTGACAGCCGCGCATACCGGCTCCTGATTTATAAGAATGAAAAAGTCTCAAACATTGGCTATACATGAAGAATACTAATAAGCTAAATGCTTTGAAGAACTCACTCCTGACCGGCTGAATTCCGTTATGGACATTGGGCTTCTCGTCTTTTTGCCCGTACTGGGAGCCATTGCTTCGCTCCTCACAAGATTGAAGCGGCCCGGCCCGGATCATGTGCAGACCCACACACTGGTTTCGCTGATCGCTCCGGCCATTTGCCTGCTGCTTCTGCTCAGCTATCTTCCCCGGATCCAATCCGGCGAAGCCCTTGTCTATTCCCTTTCCTGGGTGCCTGAAATCGGCCTTGACCTGGCTTTCCGCCTGGACGGCCTGAGCTGGCTGTTTGCCACCCTGATAACCGGCATCGGCTGCCTGATCATTATCTACGCCCGTTATTATTTTTCCGGCAAGGACACAGCGGGCCGCTTCTTCGTGCTGATCCAGCTGTTCATGACCGCCATGCTGGGCATTGTGCTGTCGGAGAACCTGCTGTTCATGCTGGTATTCTGGGAACTCACCAGCCTGGTGTCCTTCCTGTTGATCGGCTTCACCTGGTCCAGCCGGAATGCCCGCCGGGGTGCTCGTATGTCACTGGTGATTACCGGTGGCGGCGGCCTGGCACTGCTGGGCGGCATCCTGCTGTTGGGGGAAATTGTCGGCAGCTACCAGATCAGCGATGTGCTGGCCGCCACCAACATCATCGTCAACGATGACCGTTATCCACTGACACTGTCGCTGATTCTGCTCGGTGCCTTCACCAAATCCGCCCAGGCACCTTTCCATCTCTGGCTGCCCCATGCCATGGCGGCACCCACGCCGGTTTCAGCCTACCTTCACTCGGCCACCATGGTAAAAGCCGGCCTGTTCCTGATGGCTCGCCTGCATCCGGCCATGGGTGACACCGAGCTCTGGTTCAGCCTGATTACCATCACCGGCATGGTCACTCTGATGGTAGGCGCCTTTGTGGCCATGTTCATGCACGACATCAAGGGTCTGCTGGCCTATTCCACCATTTCCCACCTGGGGCTGATTACCCTGCTGATTGGTATGGGCAGCGAAATGGCAATGGCGGCGGCCCTCTTCCACCTGACATGCCATGCCCTGTTCAAGGCGCCGCTGTTCATGATGGCGGGCATTGTGGACCAGGCCACAGGTAGCCGCGATATGCGTAATATCAACGGCCTGTGGCGAACCATGCCGGCACTGATGCTGATTACTGTCGTGCCGGCGGCCGCCATGGCGGGCCTGCCACTGATGAGCGGCTACCTGAGTAAAAAGATGCTGTTCTCCGAAAGCCTGCTGGTAACCGCGCCCCACTGGGCGAATACGCTGGTTCCCGTTTGGGTCACCATCGCCGGCCTGTTCTCAGTGGCCTATTCCGTGCGCATCTTCCATAACGTGTTTTTCAACGGCCAACCGGTGGATCTGCCCCACTGGCCTCCCCGCAAAAAGCCGGTCGGCATGCTGGTACCGCTGTTTATTCTCGCGCTCGCCTCATTGGTGGTGGGACTGGCACCGCAAGCCATCTATGACAGCCTGGTCCACCTGGCGGTCATGGCCACCTCGATGACCCAACTGCCATTGTATGATTTTTCAGAGCTGGCCGAGGCCCAGGTGCCAGCCATGATGAGCATGATTGCCATGATTGGGGGCATCGTGTTCTATCTCGCCCGGGGCCCACTGTTTGCCATTCATAGCCAGTTACCGGAAGTGGACGCCAAGAACATCTTCGAGCAGATCATGCAGCAGAGCATCCGCTTCGCCCAGGCATTGGTCTATCGCCTGGAAAATGGCTCCCTGCAACGCTACCTGGCCTTTATTCTCGTCGCCGCCATTGCTCCCGCCCTGTGGATGCTCAGCGGATACACTGGCTGGCGCGGCCCGTCCGAATTGACCGACCTCAACGCCATGGTGGTTTTCGGTGCCGTCATACTTTGCCTGTCAGCCATCGGCGTTGCCCTGTTTCATCACCAGCGCCTGCCCGCCCTGCTATTGCTGTCGGTCACGGGCCTGTTCGTTACCCTGGCCTTCGCCCAGTTCTCAGCGCCGGACCTGGCGCTCACCCAGCTGTCCGTGGAGGTGATGGCGGTGGTGATCATGATGCTGGCGCTGTCATTCCTCCCACAGACTTCGCCCCGGGAATCCGGCGCCGGCAGGATTGCTCGCGACCTGAGCCTGGCCGGGCTGGCGGGGGCTGGTGTTGCACTCTTTGCCTACGCGGTACTGACCCGGCCCGCCGATACCATTTCCGGATTCTTCCTGGCCAACAGTGTTCCCGGGGGTGGCGGCACCAACGTGGTCAATGTCATTCTGGTGGACTTCCGGGGCTTCGACACCCTGGGGGAAATCACCGTGCTTGGCATCGCCGCTGTTGCGGTATTTGCATTCACCCGTGACCTGCACCTGAAGGAACGGGTGGCCAGTGCCGGCACCGCAAAAGGTTTTGCTGAACCCCATCCTGTTATCCTGCAGATGGTATCCCGTATGGTCCTGCCCATTGCGTTGCTGGCCTCCGCCTATATTTTCCTGCGCGGCCACAACATGCCCGGCGGAGGCTTCATTGCCGGGCTGGTGACCGCTGTTGCCCTCACCCTGCAATACATGGCGGGAGGCCTGGTATGGGCACAGGAACGGATGCTCACGCATTTCCGCCCGCTGATCGGCGCCGGCCTGCTGATTTCAACAGCCACTGGTCTGGGAAGCTGGTTTGTCGGCTACCCCTTCCTCACCTCGGCGTTCAGCCACATGGACTGGCCGCTGATCGGCGAGTTTGAGCTGGCCACGGCACTGCTGTTCGACCTGGGCGTATACACCAC
>CAZFPG010000313.1:0-4341 GCA_964521055.1 uncultured Marinobacter sp. | reverse complement strand
CGGCCCTGAGCCTGCGCTCGGCGCCTTTGCGGAGGTATAACACCGGGAAATTCATAGAGAACCGCCTGAAGAAAGAATAAAAAGAAAGCTTAGTGCTTGTATAGACGAATCCAGCACTGGAGCCCGGGGATCAAGCCGGGTGGGCCTTCCAGAAATGTGCGGAGCCATGGGTGAAGAGCGAAAAGCTCTTCACGGGCAGGCCATGGACGGCCTGCCCAGGGCCCTCAGTGCGACGCAGGAGCATTAGCACTGAGGGGCGGAGCCCAAGCCGCACAGGGACGTCTTGAGGCGCTTTCTGGAAGGCCCACCCGGCTTGATCCATGCTCCAAAACAGAAAACGTCATTCCTCGGAAGCAACATGCTCCGCATAGGCAACAGAATCCATCAGGCCATCCAGCTCACCCGGATCCGCCAACCGCACCCGAAACAACCAGCCGTCGCCATAAGGATCCTCATTCACCTTCTCAGGCTCATCCTCAAGGCTCTCATTGACCTCAATCACCTCACCGGTCACCGGACTGAACACATCAGAAGCCGACTTCACAGACTCAGCCACCCCGGCCTCTTCAGCACCAGTAACCGTCGCCCCCACATCCGGAACACCGATGTAGACAATATCCCCCAGCTGATCCTGGGCAAAATCCGTAATACCGACGGTTGCGGTGCCATCATCGGCCACACGCACCCACTGGTGAGTCTCAATGTATTTCAGATCTGCGGGTGTTTCGCTCATGGTCAGATTCCCCGATGAATAATTTCGCGCATTTTAACCGAAGAAAGGCGACCCCGCGAACATCCCGGGTAATGTAACTCCAGAAAACACATTCAAACCAGGCCCCAGGTGGTCTTTCGGGCCATTGCCATAAACGACTGAAGATACTCCACCGTCGCATCCCGCTCGCGAAGCCCCAGAAAAATCTGCTTGTCGATCCCCGTCTGCCCCAGCCTGACCGGGGTAATCGGCATCTGGTGGGTGTACTCTTCCACCAGCCACCGGGGCAGCGCCGACACGCCCCGCCCAGCCGCCACCATCTGCAACATGATATCCGTGGTTTCGATGGTCTTGTGCCGGGCCGGACTACTGTGGGCCGGCACCAGGAACCGGGTGTAGATATCCAGCCGTTCCGCATCCACCGGATAGGTAATCAAGGTCTCACTCTCAAGGTCCGCCGGTTCCACCCAAGGCCTCGAGGCCAGCGGATGGTTCCGGGGCACCACCAGTACCTGCTCATAGTCAAACACCGGCTCGAACACCAATCCCTTCCTGTGCAACGGGTCCGGCGTTACCAGCACGTCGATGTCATAACCAAACAGTGCGCCAATGCCTCCGAACTGGAAGCGCTGTTTCACATCCACATCCACACCCGGCCATTGCTCCAGATACGGCCCCACCACCTTGAGCAGCCACTGGTAACAGGGATGGCACTCCATTCCTATCCGCAGGCTGCCCCGCTGGCCCCGGGCAATCTGGCCCACCAGCTCCTCGGCATGCTCGAACTGCGGTAACAATCGGTTCGCCAGGGACAGCAGGTACAGACCCGACTGGGTCGGTCGCAGTTTCCGCCCTTCTCGAACCCAGACATCGGTGCCAAGCTGCTGCTCCAGCTTTTTCATTGCATGGCTGAGCGCCGACTGGGTCAGGCACAAGGCATCCGCTGCTGCTGTCAAAGAACCGCACCGATCCACTTCACGGACGATCTCGAGGTGGTTACGTTCAATCATACCAAGGCCTTTGTTGAATTACTTTCATGGACTGATGAGATAATACCATTTTTGTTCATGAGCCATCATCGCTAGCCTTGGTGCCTGATTGAGGACAACGAACAGGAGATTCACCATGGTTACCACACACAATCTGGGTTTTCCCCGGATCGGCGAGCGGCGGGAGCTGAAGTTTGCCCTTGAAGGATTCTGGAAAGGCGAGCTGAACGAAGAGTCCCTACGGGAAACCGCTGCCAGGCTCCGCGCTGGCAACTGGAAGGACCAGCAACAGCTGACCCTGGCTCCGGTGGGCGACTTCTCCCTCTATGACCAGGTACTGGACATGAGCGCAACCCTTGGCAACCTGCCAGACCGTGCCGGCAAGGCTGATGACAACGCTCTCGACCGCTATTTCCGAATCGCCCGCGGCCGCTCCCCCGCTGACGACGACTGCTGCGGTGTCCACGCAGGCGAAATGACCAAGTGGTTCGACACCAATTATCACTACATTGTCCCGGAGTTCGATGCCAACACCCGGTTTGCCCTAGACCCCACGCGCCTGCTGGAACAACTGGCTGAAGCGAAAGCCACAGGCGTGAACGCCAAGCCGGTGATCATCGGCCCCGTCACCTATCTCTGGCTCGGCAAATCCAAGGACGACACCGACAGGCTCAGCCTGCTGGACGACCTGCTACCCGTATACGGCGAACTACTACAGCTGCTCGCGGACAACGGCGCAGAGTGGGTGCAGATCGACGAGCCGATTCTGGTCACTGAACTGGTTGGCGAGTGGCGGCACGCCCTGAACCTGGCCTATCACAACCTCAAGGCCAGCCCGGTAAAGCTGTTACTTACCACCTATTTCGGACAACTTCGCGAAAACCTGCAACTGGCCTGCGAACTGCCAGTTGCCGGCCTGCACCTGGATGCCATCAATGCCAGAGATGAAGTTGCCCGCGTAACCGACTGGCTACCCGGGCACAAAGTACTCTCCCTGGGCGTGGTCGACGGTCGCAATATCTGGAAAACTGACCTACAGGCAACCCTGAACTGGCTCGAACCACTGCACCAAAAACTGCGGGAACGACTGTGGCTTGGACCGTCCTGCTCGCTCCTGCATGTGCCGGTAGACCTGGACAATGAAACCACCATGAATTCAGAAATCCGTTCCTGGCTGGCTTTCGCGCGGCAGAAACTGGAAGAACTGCAACTGATCGCAACGGCCCTCACCGAAGGCCGGGATGCCATAGCCGGCGAACTGAAGAGCAATGCAGATGCAATTTTCAGCCGCAGGAACTCGACCCGCGTGACCGATCCAGCGGTCCGTGAAGCAGTCGCAGCCATCACTCCCGAACTGGGGCAGCGCAACAGCGACTACCAGAAGCGTTCAGCTATCCAGGCAAATAAACTGAAGCTGCCTCGCTACCCAACCACGACCATAGGCTCCTTCCCCCAGACCAAGGGCATCCGGCAGACGCGACTCAAGTTTCGCAAAGGCGAACTCCAGCCCGAGGAGTACGAAGCACGCATCCGCGAGGAAATCCGCCACTGCATCCAGCAACAGGAGAAACTGGGGCTGGACGTGCTGGTTCACGGCGAAGCGGAACGTAACGACATGGTGGAATACTTCGGCGAGCAACTGGAAGGCTACGTCTTCAGCCGCTTTGGCTGGGTGCAGTCCTACGGTTCACGCTGTGTAAAGCCACCTATCCTGTTCGGCGACATCTCACGGCCAAAGGCCATGACCGTGGACTGGATACGCTACGCCCAGTCCCTGACCGACAAGCCCCTGAAAGGCATGCTCACCGGTCCGGTCACCATCCTGAACTGGTCCTTCGTCCGCGACGACCAGCCCAGGAAAGACACCTGCCTGCAGCTGGCACTGGCCATCCGGGAGGAAGTGCTGGATCTGGAGCAGGCTGGCGTCAACATTATCCAGATCGACGAAGCCGCGCTCCGTGAAGGCCTGCCCCTGCGCCAGAGCGACTGGCAGACCTACCTTGACTGGGCCATCGAAGCCTTCCGCATCGCCGCCAACGGTGTGAAGGACGAAACACAGATCCACACCCACATGTGCTATTCGGAATTCAACGACATCATCGAAGCCATCGCGCGCATGGACGCGGATGTCATCACCATCGAAACCTCCAGGTCCGACATGGAGCTACTGGATGCGTTCAAGGGCTTCCAGTATCCCAACGACATCGGCCCGGGGGTGTACGACATTCACTCACCCAACGTGCCGGGGACAGATCAGATCGTATCGCTGATGAACAAGGCTGCGGAACGGATTCCTGCAGAACGGCTCTGGATTAACCCGGACTGTGGGCTAAAAACCCGGTCCTGGGATGAGGTGATTCCGGCGCTGAAGGAGATGGTTGCGGCAGCCAGGGAGTTGAGGGAGGCGTAAGCCTTGGGAGAAACGAATGATCAGCGGGGAGAGGCTCTGGTCTCTCCCTCATCCCGACCAGGCTCAGGAGGCCAGTTCCGGTAGAAAGGAGGTATCTACCCAATACTTCCTGGGGTTGGTCGGGTTGATATAAACAGGGATCGACTCACCAAAGATATGGCGGGAGGGATCGAACCAGAGGTTATCGCTTCTGAATACATGAAGATCTGATGTAACCGGATTCTGCCACT
>CAZFPG010000312.1:0-4346 GCA_964521055.1 uncultured Marinobacter sp. | reverse complement strand
CAGTTGGAAATTGAAATTGAACGGGACGGATCCACCCTGACCGTAAACTATGCCATACCCGAACAGTGGCGATGAACGGATTTAACAATAGGACAAGAACGCCAGATGCTTAACCACAGATCCAATCTATTCCGGGCTTTCGTTGTGGCCCTGTTGCTGCCCCTGATGTCTTTTGCCCATGCGGAGGACGAAACCTGGCGACTTAACCTCAAGGATGCCGATATCCGTGCCTTTGTTACCCAGGTTGCCGATATCACCGGTTACAGCTTTGTGGTGGATCCGAGAGTAAAGGGCAAGGTTACAGTGCTGTCCAGTGCTCCCATGAACAAGGACGAGATTTACGATCTGTTTCTGGCAGTGCTGCAGGTACACGGCTTTACGGCGATTCCCGGGGAGGAGGTGATCAAGGTTGTGCAGCAGGTGGATGCCAAGCAGTCCGCCGAATCCCTGGACCGGTTTACGGAGACGCCGTCGGAGCAACTGATTACCCGGGTCATCCAGATTGATAACGCCAATGCCCTGGAACTGGTCCCCATCCTGCGTCCTCTGGTGGCGAAATATGGCCACCTTGCCGGTGTTGCCGCGGCCAATGCCCTGATTGTCAGTGATCACTCCTCAAATATCCGCCGCATCGAGCAGATTGTCAGGGAGCTGGACAGCCCCTCCAAGTACGAAGTGGAAGTCATCCAGTTGAAGGAAGCCTGGGTTGGCGACATGGTTGAGTTGTTGCAGGATCTGGCGCCGGATGAGCTCGGAAAAGGCGGGGGAGAAAACGCGGCGCGGAAGTATAGCGTAACGGCGGATGAGCGTAGTAACCGCCTGATTATTCGCGGCGATGAAACCTTCCGGGACAAAATGCGGTCGCTGATCACAAAGCTTGATCAGCCCTCGGCAACAGGCGGCACCACCAAGGTTATCCGCCTGAGCCATGCAGATGCCGAAAACCTGACGGAAATTCTAAAGGGCGTGATGGGCGAGCTGGCCAAGGAATCCTCGGGCTCTGGTAGCTCTTCGGGGAGTGGTTCCGGTAACGGCCGTAACTCCGGTTTTGCTGTCTTTGCCGATGAGGGGCTCAATGCACTGGTGGTGCGTGGCGAGCCATCCATGATGCAGGAGGCCGAGCAGATAGTGCAGGCGCTGGATGTGCGCCGTGCACAGGTGATGATCGAGGCGGCTATTGTTGAAATCAGCGATGAGCTGGGTCAGGACCTGGGGGTTCAACTGGCGGTAGGAGATGAATCGGGCGAGTCCACACCGGTAGCCGGAACCAACTTCAACAATGTTGGCCGCAGTCTGGGGGATGTGCTTGGCGCCATCCTGTCCGATTCGTTTATCGAACCGGCAGTCGGTGGTGTCACCATTGGCGCCGGACAGCGCAACGAGGATGGTATTTCCTGGGGCATCCTGTTGCAGGCGCTGTCCACCTCGGCCGCCGCGAACCTGCTGTCCACGCCCAGCATCATTACCCTGGACAACCAGGAATCAGAAATCATCGTTGGCCAGAACGTGCCCTTCCGTACCGGTGAATCCACGGTTACCGGCGACGGCACCACTAACCCCTTTACCACTATCGAGCGCCGGGATATCGGCCTGACTCTGAAGGTGACACCAACCATCAGTGCCGATGGGCTGGTGCGGCTGGTGGTGGAACAGACCACCGAGAACATCGGTGACAGTGTTGAGTCGGCTTCGGACATCATTACCAACAAACGTGAAATCAAGACCACTGTGCTGGCGGATGACGGCGAAACCATTGTTCTTGGTGGTCTGACCACAGACGATTTGCAGGTCAACAAAAGCAAGGTACCCCTGCTGGGAGATATACCTGTGCTGGGGCGGCTGTTCTCGTCAGAGTCTGAGCGTCGGGTGAAGCGTAACCTGCTGGTGTTCCTCAGGCCGACCATCATGCTTGGCAAGGCCGAGTCGGTTGCAGCCACCGATGACAAGTTCAAGAGTCTGTGGGAGATCAATCTCGGCGTGCGGCGCAAGCTTGGGCTGCCCGACCCTGAAAGCCCGCCCGACAAGGACTCACTGTTCAATCCCCGGAATGACTGAGCGGCGGCATTGGGCAGTCGAGCTGGTCTGCAATCAGGCGGATCAGCTCATACTCACGGGGATTGACCTCGCCGTCAGCCAGCACGCAATGGCCGCAGGCGTCAATAATCCCGGGTTTGAGTAGTGGTGACAGGCTGTTGAGCGTGAGAAGCGCCTGTCGCAACTGGGTTACCGACACCGCCGTTAGCAGCTCCGCCCGTTCCCCCCTGGATACGAAGCCGGCCATGGCCTCTTCAAAGAGTGTCTGACTGTCGCTTTCAGCATCTGCCCCTGCCCTTGCCATCAGGCTGAAGACCACCTGCAACTGGGTTGCTACCGGCCGGTAGCTGCGGTAGCGCACGGGTACAACCCGCGCCGAGTCATCCGCCAGGTGGCGGCGCAGAAAGGTGTGCATGGCCAGCTCAAAGAGCGTCAGGCGTTTGTCTGCTTTGATCAGGGTTTCAGTACTGGCCATCAGCAGGCTGCGTTCATCCGGGTCCAGTTTTCGCAGGGCAGGCATGGCCAGTTCCAGAGCCGGGAATCGCACACCCTGGCCCAGGGACACCAGAGCCGGTATGAGTTTGTCCAGCAGCTCCGGGTTGGGGGCAAGGATCGAGCCGGCCTCAATCAGCGCCAGTTGTTGCTGTCGTGCCTGGGGAGGCAAGGGGTAAACCAGAAGTGCGTAACACAGCTGAATGGCGCCGGCACGGGTGTAAAGCAGGTTGCGGAAAGTGGAGGGCAGGCTGTTCAGCAGCGATACCGCGTAGTCTTCACTGCGCTGGTTGACGGTGCCGACAGTGTCCGAGATTTTTGGCGTCCGTTCGGTGCTTAGCGGTGATGTGTTTCCTGTCTTCTGGCCGCCAAACCCGGCTGCGGCTTCGGGAATGGGGCCTCCCGACGAAGGCGAACCTGCTGATCGCAATGAGGCTCCGGGCTCGGTATCCCGCAGTCGGCTGCGAAGCCGTGCGAACAGGCCGGGTTGAATGGCTTCGATGCGTTCCTGCACTGGCGGGTGAGAGGCCAGCAGCGCGGTAAGTTTCATTCGCGTGCTTTCGCCAAAACACATGTGGTTCATGTCGCTGGCATGGCTGGTGGTGTCAAGATAGCCTCCTTTGAGGCCGATCTTGAACAGGGCACCGCCAATACCTTCAGGATTGCGGGTAAACTGCACGGAGGAAGCGTCGGCAAGCGTTTCCCGCTGCCGCGAAACCGCCGACTGTATCAGCCGGCCGAAGAATACCCCCACGTAGCCGATCACTACCAGTGCCAGCCCCACCAGCCCGAAGATCGCCTCGCCACGCCTGTCCCGGGATGTTCTTGCGGACAGGCCGGTACGGTGAAATGACATGCGCAGCAGGAAGGCCCCGATCTGACCGATCATGAGAATGCCGGCCAGAATGGCGATCAGGCGCACATTGAGCCGCATGTCGCCGTTCAGGACATGGCTGAACTCGTGACCAACCACGCCCTGAAGCTCGTCACGGCTTAACTGGGTCAGGGCGCCATGGGTGACCACCATTACCGCTTCGCCGGGCGTGTAGCCTGCCACAAAGGCGTTGATGCCGGTTTCGTTATCCATCACGTAGAGGTCCGGAACACTTATGCCGCTGGCAATGGACATTTCCTCAACGATGTTGCGCAATCGGCGCTCGTCCGAATCCCTGGTGTCCGGGTCGATGGCCCTGGCCCCGACCATTTTTGCCACTCTCTCACCGCCACCGGCCAGATCAGCCCAGCGGATCAGTGAACCGATTCCAATAAGGCTGATTACGGCAAGTGCGGTAAACAGGCCATGACGGCTGAGCAGCCAGTCTGCAAAGGCAAGGCCGGTGGTCTCGCTGCGGGTGACCAGATAACCCACGAGGCAGACACTGAGCGTGATAATCGCCACCGCCGCCAGAAACAGGAGTACGAGTACGCCTGTATTCCGGCGGGCGCTGGCCTGGCGCTGGAAAAATCCCTGGTGTGCCATGGCAGAAGGCCTCAGAAGGCGACTTTCGGTGCCTGGCGGGCCTCAGGGGATTCCAGTTCCAGCTGGGAGGACGGTTTGAAGGCAAACAAGCCGGCCACGATATTGTTGGGGAACTGCTCGCGGAAGATGTTGTAGCTCATCACGCCGTCGTTGTACGCCTGGCGCGCGAACGAAACGCGGTTCTCTGTACTGGAGAGCTCTTCCATCAGTTGCTGGATGGTTTCATTGGCTTTCAGCTCCGGGTAGTTTTCCGCCACGGCGTAGAAGTTGGCCAGAGCCTTGGACAGCATGTTCTCGGCGCTGCCCAGGCGCTGGATCTTGCCGCCGTCCGCAGGGTCGC
>CAZFPG010000311.1:0-4391 GCA_964521055.1 uncultured Marinobacter sp. | reverse complement strand
GTTCTCGGCGTGTGCTAGAGTAGCGGATTTGCACGCGCATGTAAGTATGTGTCTTTAAACGTGGACCCGCACGGGTTTATACAAGGGTATCAAAGGGCTATGAAAACCGCAGAGTTGCGACAGGCATTTCTCGATTACTTCAAACAGCAGGGCCATACCATCGTACCAAGCAGTTCGCTGGTGCCAGCGGATGACCCGACCCTGCTGTTTACCAACGCGGGAATGAACCAGTTCAAGGACGTGTTCCTTGGCCGTGAAAAGCGCGACTATACCCGGGCGACCACCTCGCAGAAATGCGTCCGGGCCGGCGGCAAGCACAACGACCTGGAGAACGTCGGTTACACCGCGCGCCACCACACGTTTTTCGAGATGCTGGGCAACTTCAGCTTCGGTGACTACTTCAAGCGTGAAGCCATTAACTTCGCCTGGACCTTCCTGACCGGTGATGACTGGCTGAATCTGCCAAAAGAAAAGCTGTGGGTGACCATTTATGCCTCTGACGATGAGGCGTTTGATATCTGGCATCGGGAAGTCGGCGTTCCGGCTGACCGTATTGTGCGCATTGGCGATAACAAGGGCGCTCCGTACGCCTCCGATAACTTCTGGCAGATGGGCGATACCGGCCCCTGCGGCCCGTGCACCGAGATTTTCTACGACCATGGCCCGGAAGTGGCTGGTGGCCCTCCGGGTAGCCCGGAAGAAGACGGTGACCGCTACATCGAAATCTGGAACGTGGTCTTCATGCAGTACAATCGCCAGGCGGATGGCGAAATGCTGCCGCTGCCCAAGCCGTCAGTGGATACCGGCATGGGGCTTGAGCGCATCACGGCGGTGCTGCAGGGCGTTCACAGCAACTACGAAATCGACCTGATGCAGGACCTGCTGAATGCAGCTTCTGCCATCCTTGGCGGTGTGGACACCACAGAAGCCTCACTACGGGTAGTGGCGGACCATATCCGCTCGTGTGCTTTCCTTATTTCCGACGGAGTAATGCCGTCCAATGAAGGCCGCGGCTTTGTACTGCGCCGAATCATTCGCCGGGCGGCACGGCATGGCAACAAGCTGGGCGCAACCCTGCCTTTCTTCTACAGGCTGACTGGTGCCCTGGTTGAACTGATGGGCGACGCCTACCCCCAGCTGGTCAGCAGCCGCAAACAGATTGAAAAGGTTTTGCTGCAGGAAGAAGAGCAGTTTGCAAAGACCCTGGATAAGGGGTTGCGCCTGCTGGAGCAGGACATTGCCGAGTTGAAGGGGGCGGAGATTCCGGGCGAAACCATCTTCACCCTTTATGACACCTATGGTTTTCCGGTTGACCTGACCAACGACATTGCCCGTGAGCGTGGCCTGGCCCTGGACTACGAAGGCTATGAAAAAGCCATGGAGCGTCAGCGTGAGCGTGCCCGCGCCGCCAGCAAATTCGGCATGGATTACAACGCCGCAGGCCTGAATATTGAAGGTTCCACGGAGTTTACCGGTTACGAGCATATTGATGGCCACGAAACCATCCGGACTGTCATCGTCGACGGTAAGGAGAAGAATGCCCAGGCCGGTGACGAGGCCGTGGTGGTACTGGAACGCACGCCATTCTACGCTGAATCCGGTGGCCAGGTGGGCGACACCGGACTGCTGACCTGGAGCGGTGGGCGTTTCAAGGTGACTGATACCCAGAAGGAAGGCAGCAACCATCTTCACATCGGTACGGTGATTGAAGGCGAGCTGTTCCCCGGCCTGGAGGTGGATGCCCGTATCGACCACGCCCGCCGTGAACGGACCAAGAAGAACCACTCGGCAACCCACCTGATGCACGAAGCGCTCCGCAGGGTGTTGGGTGAGCACGTTACCCAGAAAGGCTCGCTGGTGGACCCGGACAAGCTGCGGTTCGACTTCTCCCATTTTGAGCCGGTTACGCCGGAACAGTTGCGGGAAATTGAGCGTCAGGTGAATGAACAGATCCTGGACAACACACCGGTACAGACTGAAATCACGGATATGGAACAGGCCCAGGCCAAGGGCGCCATGGCGCTGTTTGGTGAAAAGTACGGTGATACCGTCCGAGTGCTGAGCATGGGTTCCGACGATTACTCCGTGGAGCTCTGTGGTGGTACCCACGTGGCGCGTACCGGTGACATCGGCCTGTTCCGCATCACCTCGGAAAGCGGTATTTCCTCCGGCGTTCGCCGGATTGAAGCGGTGACCGGTTTTGGCGCCCTGGAGTGGGTTGAGGAAACTGAGAAAACATTGCGGGAAGCAGCCAAGCTGGTGAAGGGCTCCCGTGAGTCGCTGGTGGAGAAGGTCCAGCAAACCCTGGACCGCAACCGGCAGTTGGAAAAAGACATCAGTGCTCTCCAGGCGAAGCTGGCAAGCTCTGCCGGAACCGACCTGGCCAGTTCTGCTGTTGAGGTTGGCGGCCTGAAAGTGGTTGCCTCGGAAATGGAAGGCGCCGATCGCAAGGCGCTGATGGAAACCGCAGACCAACTCAAGAACAAACTGGGCGAGGGCGTGGTGGTGCTCGCCAGTGTTGAGGATGGCAAGGTTACCCTGGTGGCTGGTGTGACCAAGTCTGCTACCGGCAAAATCAAGGCCGGTGACCTGATGAAGCATCTGGCAGCACAGGTTGATGGCAAGGGCGGTGGTCGCCCGGATATGGCCCAGGGCGGCGGTAACGATCCCTCGAAACTGGCGGAAGCGCTGGCTGGCGTTCCTGCCTGGGTAGAGAAAAATATTGCTTAACTAACTGTTTTGAAAACGGGCTGGCGTTTATACTCTTGCCCGTTTGATTGTCTGAGGCGGGGCCTTGTCCTGCCGTTTGTCCACGTTTGGTATCGGGAAAGAAATGGCGCTCTTGGTCCAGAAATTTGGTGGCACCTCCGTAGGCACCACCGAGAGAATAGAAGCGGTTGCTGAAAAAGTCTGCCGCTTTCGCAAGGAAGGTCATGACATAGTGGTTGTGGTGTCTGCCATGAGTGGCGAAACCAACCGTCTGATTGGCCTTGCCAATGAAATCATGGAAGAACCCACGCCCCGGGAAATGGATGTGCTGGTCTCCACCGGGGAGCAGGTCACCATTGCCCTGTTGTCCATGGCTCTGCAGAAACGCGGCTGCGACGCCCGTTCCTATACCGGATCCCAGGTGAGGATTCTCACCGATAGCACCCACACCAAGGCTCGCATCAAGCAGATTGACGAGCAGCGCATGAGGGAAGACCTCAACGCAGGCCGTGTGGTCGTGGTGGCAGGCTTTCAGGGCATAGATGAGACTGGCAACATCACGACGCTTGGCCGTGGCGGTTCGGATACCACAGCTGTTGCGCTTGCCGCCGCATTGAAGGCTGATGAGTGCCAGATCTACACTGATGTGGACGGGGTGTATACAACCGATCCCCGCGTGGTCGATAGTGCGCGCCGTCTGAAGCGGATCACTTTTGAAGAAATGATCGAGATGGCCAGTCTTGGCTCGAAGGTGCTTCAGATACGCTCTGTGGAATTTGCAGGTAAATACAATGTTCCTTTAAGGGTACTTTCCAGCTTCCAGGAAGGCGAAGGCACCCTGATTACTTTTGAGGATGAAAGCGCCATGGAACAACCGCTCGTCTCCGGTATCGCCTTTAACCGTGATGAAGCCAAGCTGACAATTGCCGGTGTGCCGGATACTCCTGGCAGTGCATTACGTATACTGCAGCCGGTCAGCGATGCCAACATCGAAGTGGACATGATTGTTCAGAACGTTGGCGCCGATAACCGCACTGATTTCACCTTCACTGTGCACCGCAATGATTTCAAGCGTGCCCAGGCAGTATTGCAGAAAGTATCGGATGAACTCGGTGCCCGGGAAGTCAGCGGTGACAGCAAGATTGCCAAGGTCAGCATCGTTGGCGTTGGTATGCGTTCTCACGCTGGTGTTGCAACTAAAATGTTTGCTGCGCTGTCTAATGAGGGCATCAATATTCTGATGATCTCAACGTCAGAGATCAAAATCTCTGTAGTGATTGACGAAAAATATCTTGAGCTGGCGGTTCGGGCACTTCATAGTGCTTTCGAACTGGACAAGCCAGGGGTAGAGGAAGCCTGAAATCTGGCGGGCACACAGATCGGTTCGCTTGGGCTTTCCGTAAAAAGGGAATCATTTGCAGGCTTCTGCCTTCATAAGCGCGTATAAGTGATTGTGCGTCTTTAGATTGGCAAGTGATCCCACTATAAAAGTAAGTAGTATATACATTTGTCGGAACAGGTAGCTCTGGATAAGGGAGTAAAGGACATGTTGATTTTGACCCGCCGTGTTGGCGAAACCCTGATGGTCGGTGACGACATCACCGTAACCGTGCTTGGGGTGAAGGGGAACCAGGTACGAATTGGTGTAAATGCCCCGAAAGAAGTGGCGGTACACCGCGAAG
>CAZFPG010000310.1:0-4393 GCA_964521055.1 uncultured Marinobacter sp. | reverse complement strand
GGCTTTGGCATGGTGGCCCGTGCCCTGGGCCATGGCATGAAGGTTGGCATCGTCCAGTTCATCAAAGGCGCCTTCAGCACCGGTGAGGAAGCCTTTTTCCGCGATCTGCCCAATGTGGAATACCACGTGATGGGCCAGGGCTACACCTGGGAAACCAAGAATCGTGACCAGGATGTGGAAGCAGCCAATGCCGCCTGGGACGTGGCTGCCGCCATGCTCAAGGACGACAGCTACGACCTGGTCCTGCTGGACGAACTCAATATTGCCCTCAAGTACGACTATATCGACCTGGACCGGGTGCTGGACGATCTGCAGGCCCGGCCGGAGATGCAGCATGTGGTGATCACGGGCCGCTCGGCACCGCTGGAACTGGTGGATCTGGCGGATACGGTAACGGAGATGGGTGTGGTCAAGCACGCGTTCAAGGACCAGGGCGTCAAGGCCCAGAAAGGCGTTGAACTATAACAGGCCCGAATCCATGACCACATTGATGATCCAGGGCACAACCTCCGACGCCGGCAAGACCACGGTGGTGGCGGCCCTGTGCCGTTGGCTGGCGCGGCAGGGGGTTTCCGTGGCGCCGTTCAAGCCCCAGAACATGGCCCTGAACAGTGCAGTCACCGTGGATGGTGGCGAAATCGGTCGCTCTACAGCCTTGCAGGCCCTTGCCTGTGGTCTGGAACCTCACAGCGACATGAATCCGGTGTTGCTCAAGCCCCAGAGTGATCGCGGGGCCCAGGTGATCCTGCGGGGCAGGGTCCACGGCAATATGGATGCACTGGATTACCACGCCTACAAGGCTAAGGCCATGCAAACCGTGATTGACGCATGGAGAGACCTGAGTTCCCGGTATGACGTCATTATTGCCGAGGGCGCCGGCAGTCCGGCCGAGATCAATCTTCGCACCAACGACATCGCCAATATGGGCTTTGCCGAAGCTGCGGATTGCCCGGTGCTCCTGGTTGGCGATATCGACAAGGGCGGCGTGTTCGCGCAACTGGTGGGCACGCTGGAACTGGTCTCCGATAGCGAGCGCGCGCGTACCAGGGGATTTATTATCAACCGGTTCCGGGGTGATGTCGCGCTGTTGGACTCGGGGTTGGATTGGCTGGCTGAGCGCACTGGCAAGCCCGTGCTGGGTGTGTTGCCTTACCTGCACGGGCTGGTCATTGACGCTGAAGACAGCGTGGGTACCAGTGGCAGTAGCGAGGCCGATGCACTGAATGTGATTGTTCCGGTACTGCCGCGTATCAGCAACCACAATGACTTTGATCCCCTGCGCCTGCATCCGGGGGTCAATCTCCAGTTCATTGGCCCGGACCAGCCCATTCCCCCAGCGGACCTGATCGTTTTGCCCGGTAGTAAAAGTACCCGTCACGACCTGCAGTGGCTCAGAGACCAGGGCTGGCCCCAGGCCATAGAGAAGCACCTGCGGTACGGCGGCAAGGTGTTCGGCATCTGTGGAGGATTCCAGATGCTTGGCCGTGAAGTGCTGGATCCGGGCGGACTGGAAGGCGAGGCTGGCAGTATAGAAGCACTGGGCCTGCTGGATATGACCACGCGGATGGTTGCCGGCAAGCAATTGAAGGAAGTGTCTGGCGTACTCCGGCTTGGGCCGGGAGAATCCGGATTTACCGGCTATGAAATGCATAACGGTGTGACTACCGGCCCCGCCCTTGAGCGCCCGTCGGCCATGCTGGGTAGTCGCCCTGATGGCGCTGTCAGTGAAGATGGCCAGGTGGCGGGCACCTATGTACATGGCATTTTCGATGAGGCTGATGCGGCCAGCGCGATACTGGATTGGGCCGGCTTGCGCCCAAAGGGCCAGGCGTTGGACTATCAGGCCCATCGTCTGGAGCAACTGGACCGGCTGGCAGATCTCGTGGACGACTGCCTCGACACCCGTATCCTGAACAGCCTGCTGGGCCTGACCTGAAGACATAAGAGGCAACGAATGACTGGCAATGTAACTCACGGATCAAATCATAATCGCCCCTTCAGCGAGGAAGAGACGGCGGGCCTTTACCGTGCTATCCATGAGCGGCGTGACGTGCGGTCGCAGTTTCGTCCCGACCCGATTCCTGCCGATATTCTTGCCCGCCTGCTCAGCGCTGCGCACCACGCACCCTCTGTGGGCTTTATGCAGCCCTGGGATTTTATCGTCATCGACAGTACAGATGTGCGTCAGGCGGTGCTTGCGATATTTGAGGAAGAAAACCGGAAAGCGGCTGAGAACTATCAAGGGGATCGCAATACACAGTACAAGAGCCTGAAGCTCCAGGGCGTCCTCGAGAGCCCTGTGAATCTCTGCATTACCTGCGACCGCAGTCGTGGCGGTACTCACGTGCTTGGACGCAACTCGATTGTGGAGACGGATCTTTTCAGCACCTGTCTGGCAGTACAGAATTTCTGGCTGGCTGCCCGGGCAGAAGGTATTGGTGTCGGCTGGGTAAGCATCCTGGATCAGGACAAACTCGCCCGCACACTGAACCTGCCAGAGCCGGTATACCCGTTGGCATACCTCTGTCTTGGCTATGTCAGCGAGTTCCTTGATCAACCTGAACTTGAGAAAAAGGGCTGGCGTGCACGTTTGCCTCTTTCGGACCTGGTTCATGGCAACACCTGGGGCGAACCACTGACGGAACAGGCATTAGAAGCAGAGATTCGAAAAGGTTAAAGTGAGGCCTGTGGCGGCGCCATGATATCGGGTAATGCAATCAGCAATCAGGTGAGGTAGCAGGATGAAAGTCGCCGATAAGGTACGCTCGCCCTGTGTGAGCATTTGTGCACTGGACGACAATGACATTTGCGTTGGGTGCCATCGTAGCTCAGATGAAATCATGCGGTGGTCTCAAATGAGTAATGAAGAGCGCCGCGAAGTGCTGCGAAAAGTAGCCGAACGCGAAAGCCGGGTTTCGATCTGAGGCATCTCGCGCAGGATTGGGAACTCACTGACATAACACAGGGCTGGCAACATCATGACTGACACGGTTCGAATTGGTACTCCGCTGAAACAGAATGCATTCAGGGTTCTCTTTTGTGGCTCCGGGGAGCTGGGCAAGGAAGTGGTAATCGAGCTTCAGCGTTTCGGGGTGGAGGTCATTGCCGTTGACCGTTATGCCAATGCGCCTGCCATGCAGGTTGCTCATCGCAGTCACGTTGTGGACATGCTGGATGGTGAGGCCCTTCGCCGCATTATCGAGGCTGAAAAGCCGAACCTGATTGTGCCGGAAATAGAGGCCATTGCCACACCCGAACTGGTGAAGCTGGAGCAGGAGGGCTATCACGTCATACCCACCGCGCGTGCCGTTAACCTGACAATGAACCGGGAAGGCATCCGCCGCCTGGCTGCCGAGGAGCTGGGAATTGCCACTTCACCTTACCGGTTTGCGGAATCGAGGGAGGATTACCTCGCGGCCGTTGAGGCGATCGGGTTGCCGCTTGTGGTGAAGCCGGTGATGAGCTCTTCCGGTAAGGGGCAGAGCACGGTCAAGTCCCGAGACGATATTGAGGCAGCCTGGGATTATGCTCAAACAGGCGGGCGCGCCGGTAAGGGCAGGGTGATTGTGGAAGGCTTCGTGGACTTTGATTACGAAATTACCCTGCTGACCGTAAAACATCGGGACGGTATCTCTTTTTGCGACCCCATCGGCCATCGTCAGGAAGACGGCGATTACCGGGAGTCCTGGCAGCCCCAGCCAATGAGCGAGAAAGCGTTGGCTCGTTCGCGGGAGATTGCTGAGGCAGTTGCAGGTAACCTCGGTGGTTATGGGGTCTATGGTGTTGAGCTGTTCGTTAAGGGGGGCGAGGTATGGTTTTCAGAAGTATCGCCGCGTCCCCATGATACCGGGCTGGTAACGCTGGTATCCCAGGATCTGTCCGAGTTCGCATTGCATGCCCGTGCGATCCTGGGGCTGCCTATACCTGCTATACGTCAGCAGGGGCCATCGGCTTCTGCAGTGATATTGCCTGAAGGAAATTCCGATGCCGTGGCTTACTCGGGGCTTGAAAAAGCACTTGCCGAGCCCGATATCTTTCTCAGGCTATTCGGAAAGCCTGAGTTGAAAGGTCGCCGACGGATGGGTGTGGCCCTTGCGACTGGCAGCTCAATTGCCGAGGCAAGGGAGAAAGCGACTCGCGCAGCTGCGACCGTAAAAACTGAGCTTTGACGGTAATTCGTCGGTTTTCCGAAAAAGTTATAACGAAGCGTTGACACCTCAAGTGAGCTCTGTAGAATACGCATCTCTTTCGAGGGACACGCCCCTGAGGCGGGTCAGAAATTGAAAGGCAACCGTTTGAATTACCTGAAGATTTCAAGTTTTTAAATTCTTCAGAAAGCGGTTGACAAGGCGGTGATTCGATGTAGAATACGCCACCTTGATCGGGCAAGCCC
>CAZFPG010000309.1:0-4398 GCA_964521055.1 uncultured Marinobacter sp. | reverse complement strand
ACGATGCATTCCTCCGCAGATTTTCTTATCATACCGCCTGATTTCAATCCCCGCTCGGCCCACATCACCGGGCCGAGCAGCATTCAATTATCAGGAGACCATTGTGGAACTCGCGTGCCTTGACCTTGAAGGAGTACTGATCCCGGAAATCTGGATCGCGTTTGCGGAAAAAACCGGCATTGAAGAGCTCAAGGCGACCACCCGCGACATTCCCGATTACGACGTGCTGATGCAGCAACGCCTGAAGCTCCTGGACCAGCATGGTTATGGTCTGCCACAGATCCAGGAAGTGATTGGCGAGCTGGACCCGCTGCCCGGCGCCAGGGAGTTCCTGGACTGGCTGCGGGGGCGCTTCCAGGTGGTGATCCTGTCGGACACCTTCTATGAGTTCGCCATGCCGCTGATGGCCAAGCTGGGGTACCCGGCGCTGCTGTGCCACAAACTGGAAGTCAATGAGGAAGGGCGGATTACCGATTACCTGTTGCGCCAGCGTGACCCCAAGCGCCAGTCCGTGCGGGCGTTCCAACTGCTGAACTACCGGGTGATCGCCGCAGGTGATTCCTACAATGACACCACCATGCTGGGCCAGGCGGAAGCGGGCATCCTGTTCCACGCGCCCCAGAATGTGATTGGGGAATTTCCGCAGTTCCCGGCGGTACACACCTTTGAAGGACTGAAAGCCGAGTTCCTGAAGGCCAGCGCTATCCACAACTGATGTAATGGGTAAAACCGGGGTGGTTCAGCTGCCCCGGGTTCCAGTTACATAGCCTCCAGTACATTCATCAGCTTCTGTACCTTGTCCACGGATTCCCGGTATTCGTCGTCCGGATCCGAATCTGCCACGATGCCACATCCCGCCCAGCAGTGAATTCTCCCCTCCGAATCCGTCATCAGGGTGCGGATGGCGATATTGCTTTCCAGGTTGTTGGAGAAATCCCAGCGGAATACTGATCCGCAGTAGGGCCCCCGGCTGTGGTCTTCGAGGCTGTCGATGATTTCCATCGCCCGCCGTTTGGGGGCGCCTGTAATGGAACCGCCCGGGAAGGCTGAGAGCAGCGCCCGGAGTGGCGAGATATCCGGAACCAGCCTGCCTTCCACCGTACTGACCAGTTGATGGACGTTCTCGTAGCTTTCTATGTTGAACAGTTGCGGCACGGAAACCGAGAAGGGTTCGCAGAACCGCGACAGGTCATTGCGGATCAGGTCGACAATCATCAGGTTCTCGGCCCGGTCTTTCTCGGCAGCGGCGAGCGACCTGGCTATCTGCCGGTCATTGTCCGGGGAGCTTCTGTCTCTCGGCCGGGTACCCTTGATGGGTTTGCTGATAACCTTTCTGCCTTGCTCAATGCTCAGGAACAGTTCTGGAGAGATGCTCAGTACCTGATAGGCTCCCGCGTCCACATAGGCCGCATGGGGGACAGGCACAGCATGGCACAGGGCCTGGAACGCAGAGTAGGGTGCACCCTGGTAGCCGCCGGTGTACTTGTTGGAGAGGTTGACCTGGTAACAGTCGCCCGCATGGATGTAGCGCAGTACCTCGGATACCCCGGCCAGGTAGTGTTCAGCCGGCTTCTCGGGGGCAAAGCCCTGGTTCATGTTGAACCGGGGAGGGCCGTCAGGGTTCCCGTTGAGCAGGGAGAGTACCTGCTCCCTGGTCCGGCTGCCGCAACCGGGGTGGAACTCCAGCCTGGGTGGCTGGTTCCCTGTTGTGTCCAGGGTCAGTTGCCAGAGGTAAAGGCCGATGTAGCCATAGTCCCCGGTGTCTGTGCCTGTGCTGCCGGAAAACCCCGGCACCGTCAGGTTGCCGGCTTCGTAGAACAATGTTCCCAGGATTCCGCCGGCTGCGGCATGATCCGTCCCAGCGGAAAACTCTTCCCACGCGTGTTCAATGTCATCCACCAGCCTTGAAAAGGCCGGATTCTCCCTCGGCACTTGCCAGCACTTCATGGGGAACGCCGTGATGATCCGCCGCTGCTGTCCTGCATCGGTGTAATCAATAAACCCATGATCGCTGCTGATCTGTGAAACGAGGCGCTCAGCCTCTTTCGCACTTAATGTTTTCACGATGTTACATACTTAACAAAATCTTGCATGGGTTCACGGTAGCCTGTGCGGCAAGTCACCGATTTCGGGCTTGGAAAGGCTTTGGCCGGTGCATTCTAAACAATAAACCTGAGGGCAGTAACCAGTATGAAGACTTGTAACGGCATTGGTAAGCGTTTTGTCTCGGCATTCGTCATCGGTTTTGCGATCTCGACAGCTGCCTTGGCGCAGGATGCGTTGGACAGGGATGACCATGTGCTTTCAGATGGCAAGCTTGACGACAAGGACCTGGCAGCAGTGGTGGCGGTTGCACAGCGGCACCTTAAGGAAATGACGGACGCGGCAGTGAAGAAGGCCGGCGAGGAACTGGAAGAGGCGGGTATTTTCCGGCCCATGGCGTTCATGGTGATGAAATCTGAAAAAGTTCAGCAGATGAGACTGGCTGATGACGCTGAAGAGGCGCCGGGGCAGGTGAAGGTGCTTATGTATCGGGCCGGTCTGAAATCCATCGCCCGCCGGGGTGAAATTCATGCTGCCGTCATAGCCTATCCGGGAAGCGTGGAGAAAGACGGCGAGACAATTCGGGCCATGGCCCTTGAGCATGAACACCGGCTCGGTGTCTCGGGTATCAAGCTGATTCCAGTCAAGCTGGAAGACGGGGAGGCGAGCTTTGGGGAGCCCATGTCCCAGGACAAGCCATTCCAGATTTTCTATGATGAAAAAGCAGAAAGTTCAGGTGAAGGTAACTGATTGATATTAAACAACTATATGTTAAGCTATTAAGAAATGCTTTGTTTTGTGACATTTTGTGAATGTATTCACGGAACCGGAGTGTAAAACAATCTTAAATGGAGTGGTGAGGTTGAGCCTCACAACAAAGCTAAAAAGTTCAACTGGATAACAATAAGTTCAATCAAGGAGAACAATATGAAAGGCCTGAAGAAACTTGCATTGGCAACAGCCGTTGCCGCTGCGCCCTTCGCCGCTCACGCAGAGCTGCAGGCGATGGACGACAGCATGATGGGCGACGTCACCGGTCAGGCCGGTGTGACCATCGAGCTGGAAACCCAGGTAAGCATCGGTCAGTTCACCTACACGGACGAAGGTACCTTCTCGGTGAAGGACATTAATCTGGGTGGTGCTGGAGTAAGTGCGTCCGAGTCCGCAGACACTGCCGGTTATGGATCACTGTTAGATCAGCTGAAAATTGAGATCGATATCGCTGAAGATGGCGATGCGATCATTCATGTTGCTTCACTGGAGGAAAGCAACGGCCAGCCGGTTCCCATCGACTGGGGCTTCACCGCAGGCTCCATGGAGCTTGACGGTAACGGCGGCGAGAACACTGTTCTGGTTTCCAACATGGACGCATGGGGTCTTCTCGGCGCACTGGACATCGTAGTTGATACTGACGACGTAGATGGCCAGGCCGGCACCGGTACCCTGAACATCGACGCCGCGTTCACCGTGAACGAAATGAGCTTCGACGTTGAATTCCTGGGCATCGGCGTTCGTGGCATGACCATCAACAGTTCTGAAGCTGGTGGTGAAACTCTGGGCGCGGCTGGTCTGGCAGAAGTCCTCGCTGAGGACCCGGCTAATACGACAGCTGAAGAGGATCGCATGATCGGCCTGGCGCAGGCTGGCTTCGCTATCGTTAGCTTTGACGTCTACAAGGGCGACGGCCTGGGCGCTTCTACAGCGACAGACGTACTGCGTGTAGATGTTGATGACGTCCTGATGGACATCAACATTGCCGAAACAGAGATCGGCGGTGCAAACATCGGTACTATCGGTATCGACAACCTGCACATCAGCAACACCAAGCTGGCTGTTTACGGTCACTAAGCTGATCGGATAACACCTCAGGTGTGAACGCCCCGCTCTGCGGGGCGTTTTTTTACGCCTGAAGAAAGTTCAGGCATAAAAAAAGAGCGGCGCCTTCAACAGGTTGCCGCTCTTTTTGTTTGGGTGTCTGTCAGAACAGGGGTGCGGTTCTACCGATCCGGCACCTCAATAGAAAGATCAAACCCGCCGCCCGGACGTGGTGCCAGGGTAACCGGGCCCTCGTTAATGCCATGGGGTACCTGGATATTATCAATGCCCGGCGGATTGCCGATGGAGAAGTTCAGGTTCTGGCCGTCAAACCCGATACCTAGCTGGTCGTTGAGGAACGTCTGGGTAAAGGGTTCATCCGGTATTTGCGCCTGTTGCCCGAAAACAACGGGCGGAATGTTGGGGGTGAGGTCCCGTGGTGGCTGTGCCCGGGCCAGTTCTTCCTGGGGCAGCAACAGGGCGCGCCTGAGAAATTCCTCTTCCGCGCTTTCCAGGGCATCGGATTTGCCTTCACGCTGG
>CAZFPG010000308.1:2402-4414 GCA_964521055.1 uncultured Marinobacter sp. | reverse complement strand
CAAGGCAGTGTTGCCCGGCTGGTCACAGACATCTTTGCCGAAGCGGGCTACGAGGTGGAGTTTCACTTCCTGCCCTGGAAGCGCGCATACCGGGAAGCCGCCGCAGGCAGACACGATGCCACTGCCATATGGATGTATGCAGCTGACCGGGAGGAGGACTTTGTTTTCAGTGACCCGGTGATGAGCGAGCGCTTCGTGCTTTTTTACCGAAAGGACGCTCCCGTCAGGTGGCAGCGTATGGAAGACCTTTCCGGCCTCCAGCTCGGAGGCAGCATCGGCTACAGCTACGGAGAAAATTTTGATAACGCCGGGGAAAACGACGTTATCGATTTGGAATGGGTGGCATCCACCGAGCTTAATTTCCGCAGGCTATTGTTCGGCCGCATCGACGCCTACTTTGACACCCAGCCCCAGGCCTCCCTCAACAAACCGGACAACTGAGCGGGCTGGTCAGTCCAGCCGCCAGGGATTTGATGTAAGCGGTTCCGCTCCGTTTTCACCCACCAGCACCGTATCACTGCAGCCAATCCCCCACTGCCCGGGGATACGCAGGCAAATGGGCAGGTGAAATACCATGCCCTGCTGGAACACCGCCGATTCACCGCGAGCAATAAACCCGGAACCTTCCACCCAGGACGGAGGAAACTGGGCTCCTACGGTGTAGCCAAACACCCCGGAGAAAAACACGTCGCCCGCCAGCGGCGCCATGGCCAGCTCCGCGGCCCTGGCGGCGGAGTCAAAAGTCTGGCCCGGCACCATGGTTGCCTGCAGGGCATCCACCACGCGGCGACAGCCATCAAAAACAGAGCGCATCCTTGCCGTGGGCTCACCGGCCACGATGGTACGCATCATCGGGGCAGTATAACGCTGCCACACAGCTCCGAATTCCAGGAAAACAGTATCGCCTTCTTCTACCTGGCAGCGCTTGTGGTTGGTGTGAATCACACTGCTTCGCTGCCCCACAGTTACGATGGGCTGCATGCTCATGAATTCACTGCCACCGGCCAAAAGGGCTTGCGCCCCTATGGCTGCAATGTCGTTATCGGTCATGCCGGGCTGAATGGCTGTGGCAGCTGCCTCTATACCCTGTCCGGTAATGCGGGCACTTTGCCGCAGGTAGTCAATTTCTGCTGATGATTTCACAATGCGGATGCTTTTGAGCATGCGGGAGGCATCCACGAACAGGGTATCCGGCAGTCGCTGCTTCAGCCCTTCGACAACCCCCTGGCGCAGGGAACCGTGCCAGTAATCGATGCCCACGGTTGTTCCATGACCACCCAAAGCCTCGGCCAGAGGGTCGAGCACGTCGCCAATCCCTTCCCAGCGATAGCCAATAACGTTATCGACCCGCGTCGTGATCATCGCCGGGCCGGTTTCGATGGAGGGAACCTGAAGCGTCAGCGATTCGGCAGTGACCACCAGCGCCACGTGAACAGAAACCTCGAAGGTGCTGTAACCGGTCAGGTAGAAAAGATCGGATGGATCTGTCAGCAGCAACGCCCCAATGCCGTCCGCCGACATTCTGGACCTGAGGCGTTCAAGCCGTTGATCGTATTCAGCCTGGGGAAACGGGCATTCCCGCCCCCGGAGTTCCGTGGCCAGGGTTTTCTGGTAGGCGTTAAAATCCATGGGGTCGTCTCCGGACGGAGGAAAGGTTACTACTGGAGACTGGACCCAAACCGGCTGCTTTTCAAACCCTGATGGGTTTCATTGCGGGTTGAAAAACCGTGCCAGCTGACTGCCAACCGATTCCACCGGTTCGGTGATCGAACGCTGGAGGCTGTTGGTAACCACCCGGGTGAAGGCAGAGCCGGCGTCGCTCTCGAGAAATGCCGTATAGTCTTTCAACTCGGCCGTACTCAGGTCCTGATAGGTATAGAGGTAGCCAACATAGACCTGCTGGCCAACCATGCCCCGCAGCATGCCCCTCTGGCTTTCAATCTTCTGCTGGAGCTGCTCAAACGTCGGCCCCTTGCTGCCATTGAAGGCGGCCATGGCCGAGGCCAGGCCCA
>CAZFPG010000308.1:0-2302 GCA_964521055.1 uncultured Marinobacter sp. | reverse complement strand
GGCTCTACCCGGCCACTCTGCTTCAGCCCTTCGCGGACGCCCTGGCTCATCATCGCCGGATACTGGGCAACAATCGCATCAACGGGCGATGCCCGAAGCACGGAGTCGGCCAGTGGGCTGGCCGTGGCGGAAGTACAGACCAGCAAAAGAAAAAGTAATGCCGGTTTAACTTGGGATAGTGCGCGCATGAACCTAATATCCTGTGGGATCGGAGGTTTGTTATGCCATGACGCCGGCGGCGCCTGCAAGCAAACCGGGCCGGTGTTTGATGACCATTTTGTAGTGTGGAGCAAGAGAGCCCTGACCCACCCATGAAGAAACGTCGTAACCGACTGAAAACCTGGCAAACCTGGAAGTCACGGCTTCGCTGGTATGGGCTGCCTTCACTGGGCCTGGTCATCGCGATTATGGCGACCTTGCGGTTCAGCCTGCTGGAGCCGGACCCACCGGCAAACCCGGAAAACGTCTGCGAGATCTTCCGGGAACACCCCGTGTGGTACGACTACGCCAGCCGCTCCAAAGAGCGCTGGGGCACCCCCATTGCGACACAACTGGCCTTCGTTTACTACGAATCGTCGTTCCGCAGCCATGCCCGGCCACCCCGCAGGCAACTGCTTGGTTTCATCCCCTGGACCCGGCCAACGTCCGCCTACGGTTACGCCCAGGCCCTGGACCCGGCCTGGAGCGAATACCTTGCGGCCAACGGGGGCGGGTTGTCAGTGGTGCGTACCAACATGAAACATGCGCTGGATTTTGTCGGCTGGTATAACCACCTGACCAACCGTGAAGTGGGCATTCCCCTCACCAGCCCGGAAAAACTCTATCTTGCCTACCATGAGGGCAGGGCCGGCTACCAGAGACAGAGTTACCTGGCCAAGCCGGCAGTGATGTCGCTGGCGGAGCGGGTGGAATCCCGGGCCTTTCGTTATCATCGCCAACTACAGACCTGCGAAGAGGAGTTCCAGTGCTGGCGTTTCTACCAGTTCTGGCCTTTCTGTGGCGACTGGTAAAGCCCGCGGGTCAGTTCGGCTCGCCCTCCACTCGCGGTGACAGTTCAGCCAGCCTGGCAGTAAGAAACTCCATCACGATCCGTACCCGTGCCATTTGCTGGGTTTCGTGGTTGACCATCAGCCAGAGGTCCACACCCTCACCTTCCAGGGGCGGAGACAGCCGTTTCAGTTCCCGGGTGCTGTCTCCCAGGTAACAGGGCAGCGCGGCAAGGCCGGCACCGGCCCGTGACAGCGCATGCATGGCCTGAAGGCTGTTGCAGCGAATGATGGAAGAGGCGTTTTTCAGGTGTTTGCGGTACCAGCGGCCCGTGGCCAGGTGACTGAAACTTTCATCGGGCAGAATCCAGAGTTGCTGGTCCGGCGCGCTTTCCAGATCCATGTCGGGATTTCGCCTGCAGTATCCCGCCGAGCCATAAATAGCCGACTCGATGGTACCGATACGCTCTCCTTCCAGGGTGGCCTGGGGTTTGTTCACTGGCCGCAATGTCAGGTCTGCCTCGCGATGGCTGAGGTTGAGCACGTCGTTATCGGTAAGCACTTCCAGTTCAATGTCCGGATATTCCCGAACCAGGTCGGCAACCATCGGACTGATCAGGGCGCTGACCATGGTATCGGTTGCGGCAAGCCTGACTTTGCCCACCGGTGCCGAGTCCTGCCCGACCAGCTGGCGTTCAAGATTCTCCATATCGCCAGTCAGTCGTTCAGCTGCCCGGAAAGCAGTTTCACCCACCGGCGTCAGCTGGAGTCCATCCCGGTTGCGTTCAAAAAACTGAACGCCCATCTGTTCTTCCATCTGGTCCAGGCGGCGAAGCACCGTGGTCTGGTGCACACCCAGTATTTCACCGGCCTTGGCAAGGGTTCCACCTATAGCCAGCGCATGTATATATCGAAGATAATCCCAATCCATAGCTACTGCATATTTGCAACATGAGTACGGAGTTTAACGTATTTAAGCTGCAAAAAAGAAGGCGTATAGTTCATTACATAGTCAGCTAACCAATATTTTTCAAGCCACCAGATAAAGGAGGAAGGCGCTATGACTCAAGACCATATCGCAACCGTACACCCGCTGCCGTCCAGTATCCTCCACAACAGTACTGAGGTCAGGCGCCAATATACCCAAGCCGCAGCAAGGCACGCGGTGCAGGTAATCAGCCGTAAAATGAATTCCTGGAGAAAGAGGGCAGCAACCGCTACGCCGGAGATGCCCCAGATGATGCAGGGCGAACACTAGGATTCTCGCCGCCAGGCCTGGCAGACAGAGCGCTGGCACGCCCCTGTAAGGGAAGACA
>CAZFPG010000307.1:0-4416 GCA_964521055.1 uncultured Marinobacter sp. | reverse complement strand
ATGAGCTACACCATCGACGATCTGAAAACCCTGATGGCGCGGCTGCGGGATCCGGACACGGGGTGCCCGTGGGATACCCGCCAGACGTTCAGAACCATCGTGCCTCACACCCTTGAAGAAGCCTACGAGGTTGCCGACGCCATCGACCGGGAGGATTATCCCCATCTGGAAGACGAACTGGGTGACTTGCTGTTCCAGGTCATTTTTTATAGCCAGATGGGGAAAGAACAGAGCCATTTCGATTTCGACTCGGTGGTGGACAACCTGGTGCGCAAACTGGTTCGGCGTCATCCCCATGTCTTCCCGGAAGGCACGCTGGACAGCCGGGTTGACCCGGACAATCGCCCCGGAGAGGCTGAAATCAAGGCCAGCTGGGAGCGCATCAAGGCGGAAGAGCGGGCCCTGAAGCCGGGTAGGCCGACAGGCTCCGGACCTGCCAGTCGCCTGGAGGGTATTGCGCGAACACTCCCCGCCATGGTGCGTGCTGAAAAACTTCAGCGCAGGGCGGCCAACCACGGCTTTGACTGGCCGGACGTGGAACCGGTGTTCGACAAGCTTCATGAAGAGATCGACGAACTGAAGGAAGCCTGGTATGACGCACGTTCCGGGGCTGGTCCGGAGGAGGCCGTCGAGGATGAGTTGGGCGACCTGCTGTTTGTCTGCGTCAATCTGGCACGTTTTATGAAGGTTAATCCCGAGCAGGCTCTTAATAGCACCAATCACAAATTCGAGGCGAGATTCCGTGCTATCGAGGAGCACCTGCGGCGCGAAGGCCGTGACCTGGACGGTGAATCGCTGGAGGCGCTGGACGCTGTCTGGCAAACCGTCAAAGGGATTGAAAAACAGCGAAAAAAGTAACGGATAAGTACAATCCGTTACCATTATATCCACCTCTGGTGCGGTTGCTTCGTCTACACTTCCGGTTACGGGTGCGCACCTTTTGTGCGTCTCGTGGGCCACCAAGAAGATGCAGGAGTGAAGGCACCATGAAAATCAAAGATCTGGTCAATTACTGGGACAAGCATGCACGTGGTCGGCTGACCCGTGATGCGTATTTTGCCAACCTGTCCGACCAGCATCACAAGCGACTGGAAAAACTGGCCGCGTTGTATCCGATGAAGTCATCCCAGGATCTCATGCGAGACCTGATCTCCGCCGCCCTCGACGAACTGGAAACCAGTTTTCCGTATGTCCAGGGCTCGAAGGTTGTTGCATTCGATGAGGATGGTTTCGAGATCTATGAAGACAAGGGCATGACCCCACGCTTCATCAGCCTCAGCCAGAAGCATATCCAGCGCCTCAAGGCTCGCCAGCTTGATTCGGTAGCCTGATCAGGCCGGTGGCCTGATTGATCCCCACAGACCTGTCGTATCCAACGGGGTGGTCCCGCCACCCCGCAGACAACTGCCCCCTGTTACTTTTCCTTGCCTTCCAGTTTGTCCTTCAACGGGCTCAGCCTGACCAGATCGTCCAGGGCCGCACCAATCATGTCGTTCAGGATGTCGCTCTCTGAACGGTCCGGGTAGAGTTCGGCCAGTGCTGCTATACGTGCGGCGTCTTCCAGCGGCAAACGGAGATTGTAATCGTGGCTCCGCTCGACAGGTTCTTTTTTGCCTTCCCAGTGTTTGGGTAGATCGGTTACTTTCATGAATACTCCTTGCGGCCACAGGCGTTAATCGTTAGACAGGCTTTAAGAGTAAATAGTATCGTAAGTTTACTTCGCCTCCGTCAATTTAAAAGGACGTCAATGTGACCGAGCTACACCCCGATCTTCGAGAAAACGTTCGTATGCTGGGTGAGTTGCTGGGACAAAGTATCCGGCGCCACCCAGGCCAGGACTGTTACGAACTGATTGAAGAAGTGCGCGCGGCGGCCAAGGCTGACCGCCGGCAGGAAAGTGGTTCCGGCCAGCGACTGGTCAACCTGCTGGGCAAGCTCAGAGATGATGAGCTGCTACCGGTAACCCGCGCTTTCAACCAGTTTCTTAACCTCGCCAACCTGGCTGAGCAGTACCATGGCATTCGCCGCAAACGCGGCCACCAGTCGGACCTGATGGTGGAGTCCCTCGGCGAGGTATTCAGTCGTCTCAAAAGTGGCGGTGTCAGCGAGGAGGAACTGCATCGGCGGGTTGCCGACCTGCGCATTGAATACGTGCTCACTGCGCACCCCACGGAAGTGGCGCGTCGCACACTGATCATGAAATACGATGAGATGTCAGACTGTCTGGCGCGCCTGGATCATGAGGATCTCCTGCCCGCAGAGCGCGATGAAATCGTGGACCGGCTGGGGCAGTTGGTCACCGAAGCCTGGCATACCGATGAAATACGGCATGAACGACCCACTGCAGTGGACGAGGCAAAGTGGGGGTTTGCGGTTATCGAAAACAGCCTGTGGCAGGCCCTGCCGCGTTTCCTGAGGAGCCTTGACCTGTCGCTGTCCGATGCCACGGGCAAGGGGCTGCCCCTGGATGCGTCGCCGATCCGTATTGCCTCCTGGATGGGTGGCGATCGCGACGGCAATCCCAATGTCACCCATGAAGTCACCCGCAAGGTATTCCTGCTGGGCCGCTGGATGGCCGCCGATCTTTATCTGCGGGATATCCAGGCTCTGCGAGCCGAGCTTTCCATGTGGCAGGCAAGCGACGAGCTGCGCGCGCTCACCGGGGAGTCCCGCGAGCCCTATCGAATGGTACTGGCGGGACTGCGGGAAAAGCTGATCAAAACCCGGGACTGGGCAGAAGCCAGCGTGGCCGGCGAGCCGGCGGACACCGCGGATATCCTGTTTGCCAACGAGGATTTCACCGGTCCATTGGAGCTGTGTTACCGCTCTCTTGTGGATTGTGGCCTGGAGACCATCGCCAACGGGCCCCTGCTGGACACCATCCGCCGGGCTCACACCTTTGGCCTGCCACTGATTCGCCTGGATATCCGCCAGGAAGCCTCCCGCCATGCAGAAGCGGTTGCCGAAATGGTGGAATACCTGGGGATGGGTGACTATCTGTCCTGGTCCGAGCAGGAACGTCAGGATTTCCTGGTGCGGGAGCTCAAGGGCCGGCGCCCGTTGGTGCCCAGAAACTGGCAGCCATCCGAGGCAGTCGGCGAAGTGCTGGCCACCTGCGGGGTGGTGGCACAACAGACACCGGAGGCGTTGGGGTCCTACGTTATCTCCATGGCCAGCAAACCGTCGGACGTGCTGAATGTGATCCTGCTGCTGCGTGAAGCGGGCATGAAAAACCCGATGCGTGTTGTGCCGCTGTTCGAGACTCTCGATGACCTGCGGGGCGCGCCAGACAGCATGGCGGCACTCTACAGCGTGGATTGGTATCGTGAGTATTGCGATGGGCGCCAGGAGGTGATGATCGGCTACTCGGACTCCTCCAAGGATGCCGGCCAGATGATGGCAGCCTGGGCCCAGTACCAGGCCCAGGAACAGCTGACGGACGTCGCCAGCAAGCACGGCATTCATCTGACACTGTTCCATGGCCGCGGCGGCACAGTCGGCCGTGGGGGTGGCCCGGCCAATCGGGCGATCCTTTCCCAGCCTCCGGGGTCGGTCAATGGCAGTTTCCGGATTACCGAGCAAGGCGAGATGATCCGCTTCAAGTTCGGTTTGCCCCGGCTGGCGGAACAGAGCCTGACGCTCTACACCACTGCGGTAGTGGAAGCCACACTGGCCCCGCCCCGCGGGCCAGAGCCGGAGTGGCGTGAGGTTATGGACTGGCTGACGGAGCGCTCCCTGAAAGCCTACCGCGACGTGGTCCGTGACAATCCGGATTTCGTGCCATATTTCCGCCAGGTCACCCCCGAACAAGCCCTTGGCAAACTCGCCCTGGGCAGCCGCCCCGCACGTCGCAAACCCGGCGGTGGCGTGGAAAGCCTGCGGGCCATTCCGTGGATCTTCGCCTGGACCCAGATGCGCCTGATGCTGCCAAGCTGGCTGGGCAGCGACGTGGCCCTGGCGGAAGCCTTCCGCAACGACCAAGTACCAGTGCTGCGGGAAATGATGCAGAAATGGCCGTTCTTCAAAACCTACGTGGATATGCTGGAAATGGTACTGGCAAAATCCGACCTGCGCATTGCCAGCTACTACGAGCAGACACTGGTAGACGATCCGAAGCTGCTGGCACTGGGCAAAGACCTGCGGGAACGGCTGCAGGGTTGCATCCGCCACTTGCTGGAACTGAAGGAGCAGGACACACTTCTGGAACAGGAACCTGTATTTGCCCATTCCATGCGTGTACGCAATCCGTATACTGACCCGCTACACTATCTACAGGCCGAACTGTTGAAGCGCAACCGCGAAAGTGAGGGGAAGGGCGAAGTGCCTGACATGGTAGAACGTTCCCTGAAGGTCACCATGGCAGGCATCTCGGCGGGTATGCGAAATACTGGATAGTGCAAGGCCATGTGGGGTAAT
>CAZFPG010000306.1:0-4419 GCA_964521055.1 uncultured Marinobacter sp. | reverse complement strand
AGAACAGGGCAATGTTATAGGGATGCTTGCCGCTACGGGTACAGATGCGATCGTTCCACTTGTCGTCAGCCAGGTCTTCGTAGGTGGCGATTTCGCCTTCTTCCACGCGCTCTTTGGACGCGAAGATGAGGCGGCCACGGGTTGTCAGGGCGAACCACTTACCGTCCGGGTGGCGCAGGTTCTCGGGGATGTTCTTCTCCAGCGTGTCGTTGTCGACGCTCTGTACCAGGTCCCGGTCAACCAGCTCGCTGAGGCGGGAGATATCAACCGTCATCACCAGGTCCGCCGGGCTGTTGCGGCCTTCGCGCTCCAGGCGTTCCGCCAGGCCTTTCTTGGCAAAAACCACGTTGGTTTCAATACCGGTTTCCTCTTTAAAGGCATTCAGGAGGGGTTCCAGCAGATAGGCCTGGCGGTAGGAGTAGATGTTGACCTCTCCGTCGGCGCTGGCCTGAATGGGCATGGCGCAGGCTACGGCAACGGCGGTAGCGGCAAGTTTCAGACGCATGGTTTACCTTCCTTTTTTTGTTTCGGTAAGCGGTGGCCTGCCGAATTGTATTGAGATTCAGCAATGTTTAAAAACAGCAACTATTCTCATTTCTGTTCACGTGGGTGTCAATACACCGGTGGCATATTCTTTCGAAAATGGTGTTATGCTTCGGAAGACTATAAAAACTATGCAAAAAGTGGTGGGAACACAGACTATGGTTGGGAATGATCGCAGAGTACACAACCGGACAGCGATGAGCGCGAAAGTCCGCGTGACTCATGAAGAGCTAGGTGAATTCGTGTTCTCGACCAGGGATATATCCGACGGCGGCGTGTTTGTGGTGGTTGATACCGAACCGTTCGAGCCCGCGATTGGTGACAGGGTCCAGGTTCAGGTGCAGGGCCTGCCGGTGCCCGCGCCGGTGCTGGATATGGTGGTGGTGCGCGAAACCAATGATGGATTCGGGCTGCAGTTCGCAGACCAATAATACGGACGTCACCAGTATGAAATTCCACGGATTTCCCCGTTTTCCACTGCTATCCGTTGCACTTGTTCCGCTGGTGCTGAGCGGGTGTGCCTCCTATTACAGCCACTATGCTGTGTTTCCCGCCGAGAACTCGCAGGGTGAGGATCGCCAGGTAAAGCTCACCTGGCAGACTGCGGAGTACCCCGACTGGTGGGTGGCGGGTAACAAGTCCACAGCGATAACCGTTGAAACCCAGTGCAGTGCCAGAAAGTGGAGGCTGGTGGATAGCAGCCATGATGAGGCGAGCCAGGCCGACTGCGCCAGCGGTATCCGCGCCTGTGGTGTTGAAGGGGAGGATGTTCACGCCGGTTCCGGCGACCCCGCAGGGCCGGGCGCCCGTTGCATGGCCATAAACCCCGGGGATCCGGACGCGCTGATCACCGACGTCGACTCTTCGCTGGATCTGCTGGTGTCGTGCAGGCCCGTCAAAACGGAACGGGGCAGTGGCGATGACAGTGAGAACATCGATTACATCCGCGCTTCGTCGGTTCCATACACGATTTACAGCCGCAAGTCCCCCAGGGGAAGACTCGATTCCCGGCCGCCGGAGCTGGATGACGCTGTCTGCGAGGACGAGGAGTAATTTTCTGACAATCTGTTTAATTGTGAGGGGGGTCACATTGCTACACTTTGTTTCCCGCTGATAGTTTTGGTTACCCCCTGTCGCGTTACGGTTACTTCGCACTACAAAAATGTAATGGACTCTTTCTGCCGGGCCGTCACAATGGTGATTATCGAATTGTGTCTGCGCAGAGGTGTCCCGTGGGAGTCAACCAAAAGAAAATAGCTGTCCACGACCTTGAAATCGGCATGTTTGTGTCTGATCTTGATCGCCCGTGGCACCAGACACCTTTCCCGATCCAGGGCTTCCACATCCGCTCCCAGGACGACATCCGTTCACTGGTAAGCCATTGCAAGTGGGTTGTTATCGACGTTGCGGAAACCCGTGAAAGTATCCACCAGACCAAGCCTGGTACCCGCTTTACCGCTGGCAAATCCCAGCGTGCCCGGAACAACCGGGAATCGGTACAGTTGCCTCCGCTGAGCATCAAGGACCCGGTCAGCTACGAAAACGTGACCACCATGAAGAAAGAGCTCAAGGCGTCCAGAAAGGTAATGATGGATGCGGAAGCCTCTCTTCACCGGGTTTTTCAGACTGTGCAGGAAGGTGCCACGCCCGACTTGCGGGAAGTGGCGACGGTGACCCGCCGGATGGTTGCCAGCGCCGTTCGCAATCCCGATGCGCTGCTCTGGCTCAGCAGAACACGGCACCACGATGACTACACCTACCGGCATTCCCTGAATACTGCCGTATGGGCGCTGGTTTGCGGGCGTCAGTTGGGCCTCAATGAGGGCCTGCTGAATCACCTGGGGCTGGGTTGCCTGTTGTCCCAGATTGGTAAGCTGGAACTACCGAAACATATCCTCCGCAAGGAAGGCAAGCTGGACGCCGATGATTTCGTCATCTACCGCAGTTATGTGACAAAAGGGGTGGAAAAGCTGGCGGATACCGGAGTATCCAGGGCCGTTGTCAGTGTTGTGCAGGGGCATCGCGAACGCCATAACGGTTCCGGTTTTCCCGAGGGCATCCGTGGCGACAGAATCCCGCTGCTGGCCAAGGTTGCCGGGTTGGCGGAGTACTTTGAAACCCTGATCGGCCCCCGCGATACGTCAGAACCAATGACGCCCGCCCGTGCCGTGAGCCTGCTTTACGAGATGCGTAATATCGAGTTTCAGGAAGATCTGGCAGAGCAGTTCATTCAGGCGATTGGTATCTATCCCACCGGCAGCCTGGTTGAGCTGACCGATGGCCAGCGGGGCATCGTGGTTTCCCATACCCCGGAGCGCCGCCTGTGGCCGAAAGTGATGGTGATGACGGATCGCGCCCATCATCCCCTCAGGTCGGCGCGGATAGTGGATCTTGCGAAATACAACGAAGGCCGTAGCGCCCATGAGTCACTGTCTATTGCGGAATGCCTGCCCGATGGCACAGAAGGGCTGCATCCGGAGCACTATGACGTGACCGGGGCAGAGTCCCGCTGGAACCTGTCCCGTATTGTTGGCGCCTGATGGCGCCATGCTGCGGTTTATCGGATGATCACGCGAAGCTGTTTTTTAATCCAGCGATAGGTATCTTCCGGGCGGAAGTTGACGAGCAGTTCTGATTCCTTTCCAGATTCCCCGGCAATAAAATAGTCAACCGAGGCCGACTGCCAGCCAAAGGAATGGACAACCACGTCCTGCTCCCGGGTGCTGATGGCCTCAATATCCGCCAACTCGGGTTCCCCCGCTATTTTTCGCACCCTGACGGTTTTGATGGCGGTATCGCTGGCCGGGAATTCCACGACATGGTCGTCCAGGAAGTATTGATTGGCCACCTGTGTGGTGATGGCGTCCAGCTCCCGGGTGAGGTAGTTCCTGGCATCGTCCACGTCTGCGTCTTCCAGGGTGCGGACGGCGTTCAGGATCCTGTCGCGTTTGTTTTCCAGGTCTTCCTGGTACTCGATGTTTTCGTCGCGGTCATCCACGTCTTCGGGCCGTTCCGGGGCCGCCTCGATTTCCTCGTCCGTTGGCGGGTCTTCGCACAGCTCATCGTCTTCCGGGAAGAAGCAGATACTCTGCAGCACCTGGTTGGCCGGGGACGGGGCGTTGCCGGCGGCAGTGAATTCGCTTTCCGGGACGTTAAAATCGATGGAGGTGTTCAGGTCCTCCAGTGCATCGTTCAACTGGTTTATCACACGCTCGCGGATGTCGATGCCCTCACCACCGGAGATGTTAAGGTTCCAGTTCAACGCCAGCAGGAAACGGGTGAGGTTGATCAGCGGTACATCCTGGAGCAGTTGTTGCTCGGTAATCCGGTGGCTCTGAAGCCCCTCGTCGGTGGTGCCGGCCAACTGCAGTGCCGCACGCATGTCCGGGAAGAATTCCAGCGGTGTGACCACGGGCCGCACGGGCACGCCTTCAGCCAGTTGCAGGTTACCCACTTTCAGGGTCAGCGTTTCGCCCGGAAAATAACGGTAGCGGCCCTGTGAATCGGTTGTACCATTGCGGCTGGCGGTGGAGTAGGACAACCCCGAAATGCCGGCGGGCATGATCTGGCCGGTGTTGGCGCCGTCACCTCCGCCGCTGCCGTCACCGTCGAAGCAGCCGGCCAGGAACAGGGTGCAGACCAGTGGCAGTAAAGCAGACTTGAAGTGAGCGGATCTCATGGCGGCGCGTACATTCCCTGACGTTTTGGCCTGCGTTGCAGACCCTTTGTAAATTGTTGCAACCGGCATTATAAGGAGGGCTCCGCCGCCATATCGGGAAACCTGTCGCAGTTTGGGGTTTTCATGATTTCGCCAGGGAAGCGCCCGGCTACTTGAATTTTCCTTTGCTGGCCACAACCTATAGCTACCTGTTTTTT
>CAZFPG010000305.1:0-4428 GCA_964521055.1 uncultured Marinobacter sp. | reverse complement strand
GCCTGCTCCACCAGCATGCCCAGGCCATCGAAGACCCGTGTGGCTCCCTGGTCCAGCGCCCACTGGTTGAACGTTGTGGTCTGCAGAGAATACATCATGTCGTAAATGATGGTGCCGGCACCGATCACATTTGCGGATACCGGCGGAAGGTCCCCCTGAAGACTGGCACTGGTGCCGTTAATGATGAGGTCAAACGGCTCAGAGGGCTGCTCGAATCCGCACGCCTCCAGTCGGGTTGGCCCGGCAACGGCTTCAAACAGCGCAACCAGCCCCTCGGCTTTCGATACGGTACGGTTGGCGATGACCACAGCCGTCGGTTGCTCCGCCAGCAAAGGCCCCAGCACGCCACGCACGGCCCCACCGGCACCCAGCACCAGAATATGCTTGCCTGCCAGCGTGATGCAGTGGTTTTCAGTAAGGTCCGTCACCAGGCCCTTGCCATCCGTGTTATCGGCGGTGAGTAAGCCTTCACTGCTCATGTAAAGGGTATTGGCAGCTCCGGCCAGCTCCGCCCTTTCGGTGCGCCGGTCCGCCAGCTTCCAGGCATGCTCCTTGAACGGAACGGTGACATTCAACCCCTTGCCACCGCGCTGGAAGAAGCCGGTGACCGTACCGGCAAAATCGTCTTCAGGCGCCTGGATGGCTGTGTATTCCAGCTGCTCGCCGGTCTGGCTGGAAAACAGGCTGTGGATACGGGGAGATTTACTGTGGCTGATGGGGTTGCCCACCACGGCGTACAGATCGTTATTCATCAGTGTTCTCCAGCCAGTCCCGACCGGTGAGGAAATGCTCCGTCAGCCGCGCCTCTTCCGAGCCCGGCTCCGGCGCATAACTGTATTCCCAACGCACCAGCGGGGGTAATGACATCAGAATGGATTCGGTACGGCCACCGGACTGCAGGCCAAACAGGGTGCCGCGGTCGTACACCAGGTTGAACTCCACGTAACGGCCCCGGCGGTAGAGCTGGAAACCACGCTCGCGATCCCCCCAGGGCGTGCCCTTGCGGCGCTGGACAATGGGTTCGTAGGCCTCGATAAAACTGTCGCCCACGGATTGCATCAGCGCAAAATCGCGGTCGAAATCCCCAGTATTATGATCATCAAAAAACAGCCCGCCTATACCCCGGGGTTCATCCCGGTGTCTGAGGTAGAAGTACTCGTCACACCAGTGTTTGTAGTTACGGTACATCTGCTCACCAAACGGATCACAGGCGGCCTTGGCCACCCGATGCCAGTGCACGCAGTCCTCGTCAAAACCGTAGTAGGGCGTGAGATCGTAACCACCACCAAACCAGTAGACCGGCTCGGCGTTTTCCGGGGTGGCCACAAAAAACCGGACGTTGGCGTGGGACGTGGGCACGTAGGGGTTGTGGGGGTGCATCACCAGGGACACACCCATGGCCTGCCAGGGAGCGCCGGCCAGGTGGGGCCGATGCGCAGTGGCCGAGGCCGGCATGGTGTCACCCATCACATGGGAGAAGTTGACCCCGCCTTTCTCGAACACCCCGCCATCAGTGATGACCCGGCTGATGCCGCCCCCGCCCTCGGGCCGGTCCCAGGTATCGGTTGCAAAGCCGGCCCTGCCATCAACCGCCGCCAGCCGCTGGCAGATCTGCTCCTGCAGCCCCAGCAGGTACTGTTTAACGGCATTGCTGTCCGGTTGTTGTGGCATGAAGTCTCCTAGCGCAGTTGTTTTCCGCTGACAATATCAATGATACGGCTGGGTTGCCGGTTACCGCCCAATGCCCCCGGTACCAGCCAGTCCAGCTGCCCCTCGAAGTACCGGCGCACCTGCCAGGACGTACGGGCAGGCTGTCGCCCGGCCGGATTGCAGGAGGTGGACACCAGGGGGAAACCGGCCGTTTCGCACAAAGCGCGAACCACCGGGTGGTCGCTGACCCGCACCGCAATCGAGCTGTGGCGCCCCCTTACCTGATCCGGGATCTGCTTCAGAACATCCGGCAACAGGCAGGTCACCGGGCCGGGCCAGCAGGCCATGGCTTTTTCCTGCAACTCCGGGGGCAGTGGGTCCAGCAGGAACCGTATCTGATCGACGGAGGCCGCCACAAGGATCACGCCTTTTTCCACCGGCCGCTGTTTGAGTTCAAGAACACGATCTACCGCTTCCGGGTCCCAGGGATCACAGCCCAGGCCCCAGACCGCTTCGGTAGGATAAGCAATAACGCCACCACCAAGAAGGGTGCGGCGGGCACAATGAAGATGCCAGTCAGACAATGGTTGCTGTGGTTTTTTCATGGGAGCGTCTAGCCACTGGATACGGTTCAGGCAATCCGCTGAAACCCTCCCGGCGCGGCGTCCACCAGCCCCTGGAGCTCCAGAAGCAGCAGCGACTGCATCAGCTGGTCAGCGGGAAGGCCTGTCACTGAACATAAGTCATCGGTTGATTGCGGATCATACCCTAAAGCCTCCAGAACCGCGATTTCCCGCGAGTCCAGCCCCGCTGTTGCGGGGTTTTCGGTTTTGCCGCCCTGACCCGTGGCGGGCGCTGCCTGCGGGTCCTGACTGCTCCACCAGGCGCCCAGCTCCTCACAGATATCGTCCACGGTTTCCACCAGCTTTGCGCCCTGCCGTATCAGGTCATGGCAGCCGCGCGCCAGGGGATTGTGCACGGAACCGGGAATGGCAAAGACCTCCCGCCCCTGTTCCAGCGCAAGCCGGGCGGTGATCAGGGAACCACTTTTCAGGCCCGCTTCCACCACCAGGATGCCCCGGCTGAGACCGCTGATGATGCGGTTACGGCGGGGAAAATGCCCTGCCTTGGCCGTCGTACCCGGCGGGTATTCCGATACGATGATACCGTTATCGGAAATACGTTCGCTCAGTGTTCTGTGGCGGTAGGGATAGGGACGGTCCACGCCGTTACCTATCACCGCCACCGTTGGAAAACCGGCATCCAGCGCACCGGCGTGGGCCGCGCCATCCACCCCCAGGGCTAGCCCACTGGTTACCAGCAGCCCTTTTCTGCCCAGCGCGGCAGCAAATCCACGGGCAAGCTCCAGCCCCGCCCGGGTAGCATTGCGGCTGCCCACAATACCGATCTGCTCCCGCCCAAGAAGCGCCCGGTCACCCCGCAGATAAAGGGTCAGTGGTGGATCCTGGATATGCTTTAACGGATCGGGGTAGTCGGCATCCGCCATGGTGAGGATATCGGTACCGGTTCTCAGGCAGCCCCGGTAGGTCGTTTCTGCGTTGGCGACCACCGGATGACCGATATCCCGGCGGCGCCAGGCCTCAATGGCCTCGATGGTTTCCGCCGCCAGTCCCAGTGCTTTCAGGGTAGCGGCATTCTGTACCAGCAGTTCATTGAAAGCCGGCAGGTGTTCGAGGATGGCCTGCTGGCGACGGGCACCAAACTTCGGCAGGCAGGACAGGAATATCCAGAATCCGGATTCCGACTGGAACAGGTCTGGCTGTGATTGGGCAACAGTATCGAGGGGCATGGTGTCCTTCCGTGGATCAGGTAGCAAGGTCAGGTCCCGCCTTCCTGGCGGGACCTGTTCAGATTATGCCATAAAAAAAGGAGCCAGCGACGCGGCTCCTTTTTCTGTTTCTCAGTCCGGGATCTGCTTTCAGCTCATCAGGGGTTGGTCACCTTGTCACCAACCGACAATGGGCGTGTGGCCTGCAGGATAAGGCCATAGCTCATTTTCTCGTAGGTCTGGAAGATCATCATCAGCCCGGCACGCTCGGAGGGCAGCTCAATGGTTTCATTGGTCACCGGATCCCGGACCAGGTTGCCACTCTTGAGCACTGCCATGACGTTACCCGGCTTCAGGCCTTCACGCTCACCGCGGTTGATGGCAACCACATCGTACTGACCGATCTGGTTAACGCCGCCTTCAACGGAAATCATCCGGCCCTCAATGTCATCGTCCGGGGAGCTGGGTACGAAGCTGGTGGTGATGCGTCGGTCCTTGCTGGCCAGCAGGCGGTCCCCGATTCTTACTTCCTCACTGGACTTCTTGAGGTTGAGCGTCAGCACATCGCTGTTTTCGGCAACAATCTCTCCACGGGCGATGCTGCGGGCTTCAAGACCCAGGAATTCTCCGGTTTCAGGGTCCCGGAATTCCTTGCTGCGACGGAAAATGCCCACGTTATCGGCCGGCTTTTGCCCGCGGGCATAAATCTTGTCGCCAGCCCCGGTGATAATGCGCCCATCCTCGCCTTCCAGTACGTACGGCGCACCGTTGAGCTCGTCCACGTCAACAATGCGGGTATCGGACAGGAAGCTGCTGATGGCGTCCAGGGGAATGGCGGGAATCGGCGTATCAATGGCTTCCGAGCGCACCTTGGGCGACAGTTTCTCGACACGGTCACTGGACACCTTGGTCACCCGGGGCTCGCCATCGATATAGACCAGTGCCAGTTCATCGCCCGGGTATATAAGGTGAGGGTTCTGAACCTGAGG
>CAZFPG010000304.1:0-4439 GCA_964521055.1 uncultured Marinobacter sp. | reverse complement strand
AGGTAAACTGCGTCACCTCCATGCCGTTGAGCCAGACTTCCCAGCCCAGGCCCCAGGCGCCGAGCGTGGGCGATTCCCAGTTGTCTTCCACAAAACGGATATCGTGCACCAGCGGGTCCAGCCCCAGGGCCTTGAGGGAACCCAGGTACAGCTCCTGGAAATTGTCCGGGGATGGCTTCAGCACCACCTGGAACTGATAGTAGTGCTGCAGGCGGTTGGGGTTTTCCCCGTAGCGGCCGTCGGTGGGGCGGCGGCTGGGCTGAACATAGGCGGCGTTCCAGGTTTCCGGGCCGATGGAGCGCAGGAAGGTGGCGGGGTGGAAGGTGCCCGCCCCCACTTCCATATCCAGTGGCTGGAGCACCACGCAGCCGTGCTGCGCCCAGAAATTCTGCAGAGCCAGAATCAGGCCCTGGAAGGTGTTGATGTCCGGCGTGTTTTCGGAAGTTGCCTTGTCTGTCACGACGTTTGCCTGCTGGTCAGTCTGTGTGTGGCGCCCGGGCATCTGGCCGGGGCACTCCGGAAAAAAGGGGCATTATACGCCTGCCAATCGCGTATTTCTAAGTCAGCTTCATAGGCCTGATTTTGCACTAGAAGAAAGTCAGCCCCACCTGGAAGAGTTTCTCCACATCCCGTATCCGGGTTTTATCCACCAGGAACAGGATAACGTGGTCATCGGGCTGGATCCGCAGGTGGTCATGGGCAATGAGGACTTCGCTGTGGCGGACAATGGCGCCGATGGTGGTGCCTTCCGGCAGGTTGATCTCGTCAAGCCGCTTTCCCACCACCTTGGAGGACCGGTGGTCGCCATGGGCAATGGCCTCGATGGCCTCGGCAGCGCCCCTGCGCAGTGAGTGAACGTTTACTACGTCGCCACGGCGCACGTGTGTGAGCAGGCTGCCGATGGTGGTTTGCTGGGGCGAAATCGCCACATCGATGTCACCGCCCTGGATCAGGTCGACGTAATCCGGGTTGTTGATCAGGGTCAGTACCTTGCGGGCGCCCAGGCGTTTGGCCAGCAGCGAGGCCATGATATTGGCTTCGTCGTCGTTGGTGACGGCGCAGAACACATCGGTGTTCTCGATATTTTCTTCCAGCAGGATGTCCTTGTTGGCGGCGTTGCCTTCCAGCACCACGGTTTTTCGCAGGCCTTCCGAGAGCATCACGCAGCGTTCGTGGTCCCGCTCCAGCAGCTTCACCTGGTAGCGGGACTCCAGGGTGTGGGCCAGGCGCTGGCCGATGTTGCCGCCGCCGCAGATGAAAATGCGCTTGTAGGGTTTTTCCAGGGGCTGCAGTTCGCTCATTACCGAGCGGATATGGTCGGAGGCAGCAATAAAGAACACCTCGTCACCGTCTTCAATAACCGTGTTGCCCTCGGGCATGATAGCCCGGTCCTTGCGGAAGATGGCGGCCACCCGGGTCTCGATCTTGGGCATGTGGCTGCGCAGGTACGACAGTTCATGGCCCACCAGGGGCCCGCCCTCGGTGGCACGGATGGTAACCAGCTGCACCAGCCCCTTGGAAAACTCCAGTACCTGCAGGGCGCCCGGGTACTCGATCAGCCGGGTGATGTGCTTGGTGACCAGATGCTCGGGACTTATCAGTACGTCGATGGGAAAGCCTCGCAGGCTGTCCAGGTCCTTTTTCTGGTCGCGCTGGTAAAACAGCTCCGGTTTTGCCAGGTAGGCATTGGCCCGGACCCGGCAGATGGTTGTCGGGGTTTTGTACAACAGCTTGGAAACCTGGCAGGCCACCATGTTGACCTCGTCACTGTTGGTGACGGCGATCAGCATGTCGCCATCCTCGGCGCCGGCCTGTCTCAGCACAGTGGGAAAGGAGGCCTTGCCCTGGACCGTGCGAATATCCAGGCGATCCTGAAGCTCCCGCAGGCGGGTGCTGTCGCTGTCGATCACGGTGATATCATTGGCTTCGTTGGCGAGGTTTTCTGCCAGGGTTCCGCCCACCTGGCCAGCACCGAGAATCAGGATTTTCATGGTTCGGGTTTCTCCAGCACGGCGTAAAAGAATCCATCATGGCTTTCAGGAGCAGGCAGCAACTGGCGGCCTGTTTCCATGTCACGTCCCCACAGCACATCCGGCCCAGTCAGCTCTGCATCATCCTGCTGTTTCAGGAATCGGCGGATTATACGGTGATTTTCCTGGGGGAACACGGAGCAGGTGGCATAGACCAGACGCCCTCCCGGCGCGAGCACCTGCCACATGGCATCCAACAGGCCCAGTTGGATGTCGGCCAGCGGCACAATGTCCGACTCCCGGCGCAGTAGCTTGATGTCCGGGTGCCGGCGGATCACGCCGGTGGCACTGCAGGGAACGTCCAGCAGGATGCGATCGAACGGTTGGCCGTCCCACCACCGGTCAATGTCCGCTGCGTCTGCCTGTTTCAGAGTGGCTGCAAGGTCCAGCCGTTCCAGGTTTTCCTGGACCCGTGGCAGGCGATCCGCCGACTCGTCAATCGCCACCACTTCCGCAAGTTCTCCGCAGCTTTCAAGGATAGCGCAGGTCTTGCCACCGGGGGCGGCGCAGGCATCCAGCACCCGCTGGCCCGGGGCCAGATCCATCAGGGTGGTGCACAGCTGGGCTGCTTCGTCCTGGACACTGACCGCGCCGTCGGTGAACCAGGGCAGGCGGTCTACCGGCACGGGCGAGGCAAGCTGGATACCATGGGGTGCAAACAGGGTGGCAGTGGCTTCGATGCCGGCATCTGCCAGATGCTGAAGGTAACCCGCGCGGGTAAACCGGCGGGCATTGACCCGCAGGGTCATGGGGGCCTGGGCGTTGTTGGCGGCAAGAATGGCCTGCCAGTCATGGGGCCAGTTATGGCGCAGCTTCTCCAGCATCCATTGCGGATGGCTGAAGCGTGCGCTGTCGCTGGGCCAGTCCGGCTCCCCTTCCCGTTCCGCCGCTCTTAGTACACCATTTACCAGGCCGGTCAGGTGGGGTTTGTCGAGCGAGCGGCAGGCTTCAACGGTTTCATTCAGCACCGCGTAGGTGGCCTGCTGGCTGAAGCGAAGCTGGAACAGGGCCACCAGCATCAGGTGGTGCACAATCCGGTCCTGCTTCTTCAGAGGTTTTTTCAGGCGGGCCTGCAGTTCGGCGTCAAGGCGGTGAAACCAGCGGCAGGTGCCATAGCAGAGGGCCTGGAGTTGCGGGCGTTCATTGTCTGCAACGTCGTTCAGGGCCGGAGGCAGGCATTGTGACAGTGACTGGCCATTTTCGACGGATTGCAGAACCCGGGCGGCCATGGCCCGCATTGGCTGGCCCCGGTCATTCATTCAGTGGAGCTCCTGACCGGGCATCAATATGTCCTTGCCACCGTTGATCAGATCGTTTGCCGATTGCGGGCGTGAGCCGGGCAGTTGCAGCCGGGTGATTCTCAGGGACTCCAGGCCACAGGCAACGTCAATGCCTTCCCGGCTGCGGCGGATGACGGTACCGGGGTGCCTGTCGCTGGTATCGTCCAGAATCTCGGCCTGGTGAATACGGATGCGCAGGTCGTCCAGGTCGGTGTAGGTGCCGGGCCAGGGATTAAAGGCACGGATCAGTCGGCCAATCGCTGGGGCGTCCAGGGTCCAGTCTATGTGTCCTTCTTCCTTGCTGAGTTTGTGGGCGTAGCAGACCCGGGAATCGTCCTGGGCTTCACCACTCAACTCCCCTTTTTCCAGATGCTCCAGTGCCTTGACGATGGCAGTGCCACCCATAACAGCCAGGCGATCGTGAAGGCTGCCACCGGTGTCGTCTTCCTCGATCGGGGTAATGGCTTTCAATAGCATCTCCCCGGTGTCCAGGCCCGCGTCCATCTGCATGATGGTAATGCCGGTCTCCCGGTCACCGGCGGCAATGGCCCGCTGGATCGGGGCTGCTCCGCGCCAGCAGGGCAACAGGGAGGCGTGGATGTTCAGGCAGCCGTGGCGCGGGATCTCCAGCACGGCCTGGGGCAGGATCAGCCCGTAGGCCGCCACGATCATGACGTCGGCATCCAGTGCCCGCAGTTGGTCCTGGGCCCCGGCGGTTTTCAGGGACTCGGGCTGGAACACGGGAATGCCCGCCTCCAGGGCCACCAGTTTTACCGGGCCGGGAGTCAGCTTGCGACCACGGCCGGCAGGCCGGTCAGGCTGGGAGTACACACCAACCACCTGATGGCGGGTGGCAAGCAATGCCTTGAGCGCAGTCGCTGCGAAATCGGGGGTGCCGGCAAAAACAAGTCGCACGGGATATCGTTCTCTGGTTCGTTGAATGCAAAAAGACCGGGTTTGCACCCGGTCCCGGTTCACACTGTGTCAGCTGGACAGCCAGCAAGTTTACATCCGGCTGTCTCAGGCACTTTTCTTGTGGAGCTTTTCCAGCTTCTTGCGAATCCGGGTGCGCTTCAGTGAGCTCAGATAGTCCACAAACAGCTTGCCGTTGAGGTGATCAATCTCGTGC
>CAZFPG010000303.1:0-4446 GCA_964521055.1 uncultured Marinobacter sp. | reverse complement strand
CTCTGTTAACGCTGGATGCCGTATCCCTGGCTTTTGGTATGCAGCCATTGCTCGACCACGCCTCCATGACCATGGAGGCGGGAGAACGGGTTTGCCTTCTTGGGCGAAACGGGGAGGGGAAATCCACCTTGCTGAAAATCGTCACCGGCGAAGTGGTGCCCGATGGTGGCATCGTAAGGCTGGAAGACGGCGCAAAGCTGTCAGTGCTGCCCCAGAACCTGCCGGTCAACGACACGAGGACGGCGTATGAAGCCGTATCCGGCGCGTTTCCCGAGACCGGAGATTTGCTGGCCGAATTCCACAAACTGACTCAGAACACGGATGAGGCAAGCCTTGACCGCATGATGAAGGTCCAGGAGCGCCTGGAAGCCCTCGACGGCTGGCGCCTTGACCAGAAGGTAGGTGCCATTCTTGCCCAGTACGGTATTGATCCGGATCAGACGTTGAATACGCTTTCCGGTGGCTGGCAGCGGCGTGTGCTGCTGGCCCGAGCGTTGGTCACTGAGCCGGACGTATTGCTGCTGGATGAGCCCACCAACCACCTGGATGTGCCCGCTATTGCCTGGCTGGAGGAAGCCCTCGGCCAATTCCGCGGCGCAATTCTGTTTGTCAGCCATGACCGCGCCTTTATCCGCAGGATGGCAACGCGGATTGTGGAGCTGGACCGTGGACACCTGGTGAGTTTCGCCGCCACCTACGACCGCTACCTGGATCTGAAGGAAAAGGCCCTGGAAGAGGAGGAGCGCCAGAATGCGCTGTTCGACAAGCGCCTGAAGCAGGAAGAGGCCTGGATCCGCCAGGGCATCAAGGCCCGGAGAACCCGGAATATGGGACGGGTGAGGGCGCTCAAGGCCATGCGTGAGGAGCGTCGTCAACGTCGGGAAAGGGGCGGTACCGCAAGCTTCTCGGTGGAGGATGCGGCACGCTCCGGAAAACTGGTAGTGGAGGCCACCCATGCGGGGTTTGCGTACCCGGATGGAACACCGGTTATCCATGATATGAATATGACGGTCCTCAGGGGCGACAAGATTGGTCTGGTTGGCGAGAACGGAACCGGGAAAACCACTCTGGTTCGTTTGCTGCTGGGGGACCTCAAGCCCACTGAAGGCAGGATTCGTTTGGGGACCAACCTGCAGGTGGCCTATTTCGACCAGCTCCGTGGAGAGCTGGACCTGGAGCGTAACGCCCTGGACAACCTCTCCGAGGGGCGCGAGTTCATTGAAATCAACGGTCAGAGCAAACATGTCCTGGGTTATTTGCAGGAATTTCTGTTCAGTCCGGAACGCGCACGCTCACCCGTGCGTGTATTCTCTGGTGGCGAACGCGCTCGCTTGCTGTTGGCCAAGCTGTTCAGTAAACCCGCCAATATTCTGGTACTGGATGAACCAACCAACGATCTGGACGTAGAAACACTGGAACTGTTGGAGTCTCGACTGGTGGAGTTCGCCGGTACCGTGGTGGTGATCAGTCACGACCGGGAGTTTCTCGACAATGTGGCAACCGACACCGTATTTCTGGACGGTTCTGGTAGGGTGGCTGAGTTTGTTGGTGGTTATACCGATTGGCGAAGGCAGGGTGGCCGGTTTCCCTCCGAGGGTGGGAGCCGGAAGGCGTCGAAACCACCGATGACTGATAAGCAGGCCCCACCCGCAGAGCCGGCGACCGTTTCGTCCGGAGCTGCAACAACAAAGGCAAAACCGGCAAAGCTCAGCTATAAGCTGAAGCTTGAACTGGACCAGTTGCCGGGCCAGATCGAACAGCTGGAAAAGGAGCTGGAAGAAATCCGGCAGCGGATTTCGGAACCGGAGTTCTATTCCGGCCCGGCGGACGAAGTATCGGCAACCCTTGCAGAGCTGGGCAACAAGGAGGCCCGTCTGGAGAAGGTTATTGAGCGGTGGATGGAGCTGGAGGAATTGGCAAATCAATGAACGTAACGTATCAATTCAGGTTTGAAGACAGTCGGTCCGTGGAATTCAAAGTGACGGATCAGCCAACCGCAGTAAAAGGCAGTCTGCCTGCCTGGACAAGACTCGAGCATTGCCAGTGCTCCAACTGCCCGCTGAAAGCCACGGAGTCTCCGCAATGCCCGGCAGCTGTGGAAATACTCCCCGTGGTCAATGCGTTTCAGGCAGAAGATGCCTATCAGAAGGTGGACGTGATTGTTACCGACGACCGCAGAACCTACTCCAAGTCAACAACCCTTGAAGAGGCATTGCGCTCGCTGCTGGGCCTGAAAATGGCCACCAGTGGTTGCCCGGTATTATCGGAGCTGAAGTCCATGGCGGTGCACCATCTGCCGTTTGCCAGTAATGACGAGTTTATTATGCGAAGTGTTTCCCACTATCTGCTGCAGCAGTATCTGGCGAAACGCAATCATCAGGAGCCGGACTGGGATCTGAAGGGGTTGGTGGAAAGAAACCAGCGCTTGCAGTTGGTCAACCAGGCCCTGTGGCAGCGGATTCATTCTGTCTGTAAGGGCGACAGCAACCTCAAGGCACTGCTGAACTTCTTTTCAATGGCATCCAGTGTCAGTTTTTCCCTGGAAAGCCAGCTTCGCAAGCTGGAAACCAAAATGAGGGGCGATGGCGGCGCCTGAGCGACACCGCATATTCGAAAGCCGTATTACTGAATTCTGACGGCCAGGACGTCGCAGACAGTGCCGTGCAGAACGCCATTTGCAGTGGAGCCCAGCAGTAACTGAAAGCCCTTCCGTCCATGACTGCCTACAATGACCAGGTCTGTGTTCTGTTCTTTCGACAGCCGGTGAATTTCGGACTCGGGACGGCCCACGGTCACCACCTGGTTCTCCTTTGACACGCTGTATTGCTCGCCATACTGGGCAAGTTGATCTTTTGCTGCCTTATCGAGCTGATCCTGAAGCTCAGTCAGATCCATGGGGATGTCGCCACCATAGGCATAGCCGACCGGTTCCACCACGTGCACCAGCATCAGTTGCGCGCCATGGGCCTTACTGATTTCCACAGCCTTGTTGAGAACCTGTGGGGCTTCCTCTGTCAGATCAATGGCCACAAGAATTTTCTGATAGGTTGACATCGCATCGCTCCTTCGCGGATGGGGTCAGAATCGGGACTTAATCAAGCAATACTCTACCTGAAAAGTGTAAACCAATACTGACGGGTATCAAAAGAACCGGCTAATGGCCGGGAAGGGCATGCATCAGACATTTTCCTGCAGCAGGCCTATGGTGGTGGCCAGGCTCTTCAGGATGCCTTTTGAATAGCGGTCAATGACGAAGGCGACATTGTTGTCGTTGTAGTTGATGTAGGAGCTGCGGATAAACTCCCACTTCGATGTCAGGTCGTTCAGTGCCTTCTTGAGCTGCCCCTGGGCGTCGCCTTCAGTGACCTGTGCGATGAGTGCATCGAATCGCTTTGCCTGCTCATCCAGTGGCATATCATTGGATGAGCCCTGGAATGTCTGGGCAACCGAGGAGTGTGTGCGCGCAGAGTACTTTGCCATCATCTGGGCCATGGTGACTGCGGCGGAACGGGCCGCCTCGACACGGCTGTTAATTTCCGTTTCAGAGCTTTCCTGTGCCACGGTGTACAGCTCGGATGCAACCTGGCTCATCATCAGGGCCTGGTTTGCCATATCGGAAACCAGGCGCAGGTCTGGATAGCCGGTGTTGCGCACGTCGTTGATATTGCTGCGCATCAGGTCCTTGAACTTGTCGAATTCCACGTTAAGGCTTTCCACCTGTTCGCCAGACAGCACACCGGCGGTGCTGTCCGCAACGGAATTCATGGATTCGTTGGCCTCGTTAATAGCAGCAACGATCTCATTCAGGGTATCGGTATCACCGGTGGCGCTGAAACGGTAGTAGGCGTCCAGTGCCATGTAATTGTTGATGCGGAAGCTGTGAAGATCGGAAAGAAAGCCATTTCCCTCCTCCTGAGCACGAACAGTGAAGGAAGCAATCAGTAACAGTATGAGGGCTGTTACAAGTGAACGTACCCGCAGGCGAGCGTCTTTCATCGGATGGGTCTCCGTAAGGCTGCTTTATTATTGTGGACTAAAGTCTTAGTCCGAAGGTAAAGTAACTGGGCCGGCCAATCAAGCAGTTTTAGGGGGCTGAACCGGGGCAAATGTAAACAAATTTAAAATTTACATGATAAACCTCCGGTGCCTCATCAAAAATACTTACTACCTGCTTGATAAACAACAATTCCATTCGCCTCCAGATGCCGTTCGGCTGTTCATTCGGGGGCTGGCCGGGTTGATTCTTCCAGAAACAAATTGACAAACGAGCCGTTTTTTTTCATCGTGTCACCTCACGATTCAAACGACTGTATGAATTTTGGATCGATTGATCGGGTAGTGACCGAAATCTCGCTGCATCAGCGGCCGCATGGCGAGCGCTTGTGCGGCTGTTTCAGCAGTTCCTAACACAGACTGGAGATCAGTTGATGATTTACGAAGGTAAAG
>CAZFPG010000302.1:0-4454 GCA_964521055.1 uncultured Marinobacter sp. | reverse complement strand
GTTGCTGCGGCATCGAGCGCATTTACGTCGCAGAGAACCTGTTTTATGGGTTTGTTGAGAAAGCCGTTGCCATCGTCAGCGCCTACCGGCTTGGCAATCCACTGGACAGGGACACAACGCTCGGCCCGATGGCGCACGTCCGTTTTGCAGACCATGTCCGGGAGCAGACGGCAGAAGCCGTTGCCAGCGGCGCCCGGGCACTGATTGACCCCGAGCTTTTCCCTGAACAGGGCGGGGCTTATCTGATGCCGCAGATCCTTGTTGATGTGGATCATTCCATGCGGGTCATGCGGGAGGAATCCTTCGGCCCGGTGGTTGGCATCATGAAAGTCAAAGATGACGCCGAGGCGGTGGCATGGATGAACGACAGCGAATTCGGCCTGACCGCGTCACTGTGGACCAGAGACATTGAGCGGGCGACGCAGGTGGCGGGTCAGATCGAAACCGGCACGGTGTTCATGAACCGTTGTGATTACCTGGACCCGGCGCTTTGCTGGACCGGCTGTAAGAACACCGGTCGCGGTGGTGGGCTTTCGATCATCGGCTACCACAACCTGACGCGTCCCAAATCGTACTACCTGAAAAAACCGGCGATCTGAACACCGGATCAACCGACCACCCGATTCTATGACGAGGGGCTGACAATGACACTCTCCGCAAACTGGTCCTATCCCACGGATATTCGTTTTGGTGCTGGCCGCATCGCAGAACTCGGCGAATGCTGTGCGGAGGCGGGCATCAGCCGACCGTTGCTGGTGACGGACAGGGGGCTGGCAAACCTGCCCATCACCCGCCAGGCGCTAGATTTAATGGAGCAAGCCGGCCTTGGGCGGGCCATGTTCTCGGACGTTGACCCCAACCCCACGGAAATCAATATGGAAGCGGGCCGGAAGGTCTTCCTCGACGGCAACCATGACGGGGTCATCGCCTTCGGCGGAGGGTCCGGGCTGGACCTTGGCAAACTGCTGGCCTTCATGGCCGGTCAGACCCGGCCGGTGTGGGATTTCGAGGATATCGGTGACTGGTGGAAACGCGCGGATGCCGATGTGATTGCGCCCATCATCGCTGTGCCGACGACTGCCGGCACGGGGTCGGAAGTGGGGCGAGCCAGCGTCATCGTCAACAGCCAGACCCACGTCAAAAAGATCATCTTTCACCCCCGAATACTGCCCTCGATTGTTATCTCCGATCCGGAACTGACGGTCGGTATGCCGCCGTTCATTACGGCGGGAACGGGCATGGATGCGTTTATTCACTGTTTTGAAGCATTCTGTTCGCCCAACTTCCATCCCATGAGCCAGGGCATTGCGTTGGAGGGTATGCGGTTGGTAAAGGAAAACCTTCCCCGGGTGTATGCGGACGCAGGTGATATCGAGGCTCGCGGGCAGATGCTGGTCGCTGCCGCCATGGGAGCTGTTGCTTTCCAGAAAGGCCTGGGGGCGACCCATGCGGTCTCCCATTCGGTCGGTGCGATCTACAACACCCACCATGGCATGACCAACGCCGTGGTATTGCCTTCGGTCATCACCATGAACCGGCCAGCGATCGAAAACCGGGTCGACGATATTACCCGCTACCTGGGTATTGCCAATGGCTTTGACGGGTTCACCCAGTTCATCATGGCGTTGCGGGAATCGCTTGGCGTGCCCGAGCGCCTGAGGGACATGGGTGTGGGGACGGATCGCATAGAGGAAATGACCAGAATGGCGCTTGAAGACCCCAGCGCCGGTGGCAACCCGGTACCGATGACAGCGGAAAATACGCGAGCTTTGTTTGAAGCGTGCATCTGATTGATCTATTGTCCGTTCTGGCTAAAACCCACGCCAAAAGGAACGCAAATGGCAACCACCCAGGATACCCACAGCAAACTCATCGGCTACCTGCTCTGGATCTTCGGATTCCTCGGGGCGCACCGGTTCTATTACGGCAAGCCGATTACCGGCACTATCTGGTTCTTCACGCTGGGGCTGCTGTTTATCGGTTGGATTATCGACCTGTTCCTGATTCCGGCTATGGACCGGGAAGCCGACATACGGTACGAAGCCGGTGAAGTGAGTTACAACATCAGCTGGATTCTGCTGACGTTCATTGGCGTGTTTGGTGTTCACCGGATGTACATGGGCAAGTGGATTACCGGGATTATCTATCTGCTGACTGGCGGCCTGTTCTTGCTGGGCGTACTTTATGACTTCTGGACGTTGAACGACCAGATTTCCCAGCGCAATCGTGAGATAAGTTTCGGCTAGGTCTTATATCCCGGCCGCACTTTCCAGCTCTGCCAGACCCTCCTCCAGGTAATCCAGCATTCGCTGCAGGCTGGGGAGGGTGCGGCGGCAGCCTATGAGGCCGAACTCCACCTGGTCACAATAGCTGGTCAGGGTCATGTTCAGGGCGATCCGGTCCATGGCGATGGACACCGGGTACATCCCTTCAAGCTTTGCGCCATTCCAGTAGCTGGGCTCCTTCGGCCCAGGCACGTTGGATATCACCACGTTGAAGGTCTGCCACTTCGGGGCCAGACCGGTCAGCAGGTTGAAGCCTGCCGGCGCCAGCAGCAGAGCGGTGTAATTCAGGATTTCCTCTGAAGACATGTTGGCATAGCGCTCCTTGGAGGCTTTCACATCCTCATGGATATAGCGCAACCGCTCCGCCGCGTCGTTCAGGTGGGTGCCAAGCGAGGCCAGGATGATGCCCACCTGGTTTCCTCCCGAGCTGTCATCCTTGCGTAATGAGACCGGCACCATTGCCACCAGGGGCTTTTCCGGCAGTGCGTCCTGGTTCATCAAGTAGGTTCGCAGTGCCGTGGCACACATGGCCATGACCACGTCGTTGACGGTGGTATCGTAAGCCTTGCACACCGCCTTGATGCGTTTCAGGCAATAGGACTGCGCTGCAAAGCGGCGGGAACCGGTGATCTTGCCGTTGAGGACACATTGGGGCGCGTGGAAGATGGAGTCATAGGCCGGGTCCTTTCGGGCCCGGTTAACGGTGCTCAGCAATGCCTTGGTCACCGCCGGCACAGTGCCCAGCTGTTTACCGGATTCCCCCAGCAGATGGGCCACGTTACGCCACATGGACGGGCCGTTGTCATCGGCGTTGTGGCGGCTGCGACGTGGTAACGACCAGATCGGCGGCATATTTCGCTGGTCAGGGTCCTGGCACAGCATGCGCTGGAACAGCCGCATCGCTGACACGCCATCCACCAGGGAGTGGTGTACCTTGGTGTAAACGGCAAACTGTCGGTCTTTCAGGCCCTCGATGAGGTGAAATTCCCACATCGGCCTTTCCCGGTCCATCAGGTGGCTGTGTTCGGCGGAAACAAACGCCAGCAATTCACGAATCCGACCCGGAGTGGGCAGGGCCTCGAAGCGGAAATGGTGCTCCAGGTCCAGGTGCTCGTCTTCCACCCAGAAGGGCTGGCCGAACCGGTTGATCAGGCGCTGGTCGAAGGGGGGTGTGACAATGCTCTGTTCCCGTAACTGATCTGCCAACTGGGCCACATAGTCATCCGATGCACCTTCCGGGAAGGAAAACAGCTGCAGACCACCAACGTGCATGGGCTGCTGGCGTTTTTCCAGCCAGAGAAACACCTGGTCTAGGGGGCTCAGTGGTTTCACGGTACGAATCTCGCATTGTTCTGGTTGTTGTCTGGCCGCCAGTGTTGCAGCATTTCGGGGTTGGTGGAAGCTTGGAGGGTGTTTGAACGGGCCTGTTTTTTTGGTTTTGGGGGAGTCGCCGCTTCGGGGGGTAGGATTATTTTTTCTTTGGGAAAAAGAACTCGCTTCGCTCGGACACCTTTTTCCTGGCAGAAAAAATAATCCTACCCCCCAAATCGGCTTTTTGGACCTTTGCAGAAGCCTGCCTGGGGAAACTAACGGGTTAGGCCACTGCTGATTCTTTGTTGGCTGCCGGGATTTCCACGCGGACGTTGTTGCCATCCAGCAGGGCCGGGTAGGTTTTCACGGCTACCGCCTCGTCTTCCAGGCACTGACCGGTCTGCAGGTTGAAGTGCTGCTTGTACAGCGGAGAAGCCACCACCGGCTGCCCTTTCAGATCGCCGGTAATACCCCGCGCCAACACGTTCTTACCGGTAAACGGATCGGTATGGCTGATGGCAAACAAAGCCGGCAACCGATGCGGCAGATAAAACACCGCCACCGGCCCATCCTCGGTCCAGACCGCCACACCGGATTCCGGCACAAGGTCATCAACGGTACAAACAACGTCCCAGGAAGTGCGTGTTTTCATAACGTTCTCCAATTTCGTTCTGATTCAACCAATGCGTTAACTCATGATTCGATGAGGCTTTAAACAGCGACAACTCGTGCCCAGATGAGTGTGGGGGTGCGTTATATTTTTACGCCAGGAAAAGGTGTTTTAGCGAAGCGAGTTATTTTAACAAGGAAAAATATAACGCACCCCAGAGCTACACACCCCAGCCACCAGTCATAAGC
>CAZFPG010000301.1:0-4454 GCA_964521055.1 uncultured Marinobacter sp. | reverse complement strand
GCCGCCATTCGCGCGGAATTCCAGACCGAATCAACTTGTTATTTTTGCTTTTGGAGCCCGATGAGGGCTCCTGTGCGGTAGAAAAATAGGGAGGTTTGACTATGGATACTCGTACTGACGATCTATACCCGACTCGCCTTGAACGCCCAACTGCCAGCTTCGAACGCCTGGACCCGGTGGTGCACAGCACCGGTAGCGGGCGTACAGACGGCCCCCTGAGCGAGACCGAGCTTGCCCAATACGAGCGCGACGGCTTCCTGGTGTTCAATAATTTTCTCGATGCCTCAACAGTACAGCGGTTCCGTGAGGACCTGCGTGCCTATGAGAATGACGAAGCCATACTGCAGTCAGAAGGCACTATCACCGAACCGGGCAAACAGGAAATACGCTCGATTTTCGGCATTCACGAACTTTCCGATCGCTTCGACCGGCTGACCCGGGACCCCCACATTCTGGGAATGGTGCATCAGTTGCTGGGAAGCGACGCCTATATCCACCAGTCCCGCATCAATTTCAAGCCCGGCTTCCACGGCAAAGGCTTTGACTGGCACTCGGATTTCGAAACCTGGCATGCGGAAGATGGTATGCCTCGTATGCGGTCCGTCAGCTTTTCCATCGCATTGACTGACAACACACCCTTCAACGGGCCGTTGATGCTGGTGCCAGGGTCCCACAGGACCTTTATCCCCTGTGTGGGTCGCACACCCGAAGATAATTATCAGTCGTCCCTGAAGAAACAGGAGCTGGGGGTACCGGCAGACCAGGACCTGAACCGGATGATCGAAAGGGGCGGTATCAAGGCGCCCACGGGCCCGGCTGGTTCATTGATCATTTTCGAGTGCAATACCCTGCACGCCTCCAATGCCAATATGTCACCCTGGCCACGGAGCAACCTGTTCTTCGTTTACAACAGTGTGGAGAACCAGCTGGTAGAGCCGTTCTGTGGCAACAAGCCCCGGCCGGAATTCCTGGGTAACCGCACTCGTACGGACGCCCTTCAAGCCGTGGATACCGCGGATCAACGCAAGACAGGCTGATACTCTCAACCGTCCGTAACCTTCGTGAAGGGGAGCCGGATTGGTTCCCCTTTTGTTTCCGGGGGCTGCAATCCTCTGCTATAAAAGCTCTTCCGGCATACCGAAATAGTCGCCCTGGGAAAAGTCGATACCCAACTCCCGAACACGGTGCTGAACGGCCTCGTTGTGGACAAATTCGGCGACCGTACGGATGTTGAGGCTGCGGGCAAACTGGACTATACCGCTGGTGACAATAAAAGCGGTGTGATCCTCGTGCAGGTTGCAGATCAGGCTGCCGTCGATTTTTATGTAGTCGACACTCAGGCTCAACAGATGGGCGAAATTGGAGTAGCCAGTGCCAAAATCGTCAATGGCAATATGACAGCCGAAGGGTTTTACCTGCTCAATAAACTGCCGGATTTCATCGTAACTGGCGATACCATCCGATTCCAGAATCTCGAAAATCACCCGGTTGCCGATGCGATAACGGTCCAGTGCCTCCAGAATCCGGTTCACGGTCTCGGAATCCGTGATGTCACCGTACGAGAGATTAATGGAGAACTCTTCATCCCGTTCGGAAAAATGGGCGAAACACTTGTCGATCATCAGAACCGTGATCCTCCGGTTCAACCGCAACCTGTCGGCAATCTTCACGAACTGGCCGGCGCTGACCACACGTCCATCCGGCTCCTGCATGCGCACCAGACATTCGTACTTGGTCACACGGTGCTGCTGATTGTCGTAGATCGGCTGGAACCAGGGCACCAGGCGATCATCGTCAATGGCCGCTTTCAAACGGTTGGCCCAGTAGAGGTTGGCCTCATAATTTTCCTCAACCCCCACCGACGCATCGTAAAGCAGGTGATGGCGGTTCTGCTCCCGGGCCTGCAGTACCGCAACCTTGGCCTGGCTGACCAGTTGATCCGCGGAGTCACCGGGCTTCCGGTCTCTTCGAATCGCCATTCCCAGGGTGACATCCATGGTCAATGGCTGCTGCTGCCAATATATCCGTTCGCCGTTGACCAGGTGACGCAGTTCCCCGGCTAACTCTCGGATGACCTGTTCTTTGAGTAACGGAGCAAGTACTGCGAACTCGTCACCCGGCAGCCGGTACACTCTCAACAAAGTCGGTGCCCCGTCACGGCTGAATGCAGTCAGCCGCGTGGCAATCGCCAGCAGTACGTGGTCACCACAGACATTGCCGAACAGGCTGTTAACTTCGTTGAAACGGTCCAGATTGATGATAAACAACGACGCATCTTCCCGGTTCTGTAAATCCCGTAGCAGCCGGACCCGATTGGGCAAGCCGGTGAGCTCATCGGTATAGGATGCCTGCAGCTCCCGGATCAACTGGATGATCCGGTACAGCAGATACAGACTCAGGAGCAACATCGCAGACACTGTACCGATCAGAATACGGTGGTTGGTCTGCTCCATGGGGCGCAGAACGGCGTTGATTTCATCCACCGGAACACCGGCACCATAAACCATGCCACCAGCGGTGGCTGCGTAATACAGTTCGTACTCATCCTCACCAACAGCGAGTTTGCGGGTGGTAAGGGTGTTGGAGCCCTTGCCTGAATTGGCATCGCCGGCCAATGCAAGCGCCAGAATCGCATCAATTACCGCCTGCTCTTCCCGGCTGTCTTCGCCCCTGCTGAGACTCGACAGATTGCGGTTATTCCTGTCGTTGAGGAAAGTAAAGCTGTTCTCAGTGACAGTGATCCGGCTTACAACGTCGATGATCTGGTCCGCTGTCCATGCGGTTGTCGCCATGCCCAAAAGGTTCTGCTCCCGGTCATACATGGGGCTTGCCAGTGTCAGCACAGCACGTTCTGTGTTGAGATCGTAGTAGATCGGCGACCAGTAAACCTCACCCGCGTTGTCCGGTCCGGGCGTCCACTCCTCCCCAAGAGTACGGCTGAACCAGGGGGCGTTACGGTAGTTCCTGAGGCCGGTTTCCACATCCAGCCGTTCAAGCCGCTGCCCATCCGGGCCCATGATAAAGTAAGGCATATAACCGGCAGCGGGATCGGACAGGACACCAGGTTCGAACCAGAGACCGCCCCCCGCAGCCCCTTCAAAATCCTGTAGGTGGTCCTTGAGTGATGATTCCAGACGGGCCCGGAACCTGGAACGGTCACTATCTGCAACGCCAGCCTCTGCCATCGCATGAAAGCTTTCGCCCACGTTCGCCAGGGTAGTGGTGTAACCGGCAAGCGCCGCCTGGCGCGCGTTAATACGTGTTAGCCCGGCACTCACAACGTCGTGAATCTGTTGGCGCCGAAGCTCTGAAAGGGCATCCCGGGAATAATTGAGGTTCAGGCCGGACAGCAACAGCATACCCGCCACGAACACCAGTATCAGCAAGCCCAGCAGCCACATTACAGACTTGCGGGACGACGGGTTTTTCCAATGGGTCGGGCGGCTGGGAAACTTTCCCGGCATGGATGAATATCCTTCGGCGAAGAATCAGGTACCGTCGGCGGGTGTTGGTCCCCGGTAACGCTCAAGCGCTATGCGGGCTTCCTCATGCCCCTGGTTAGCTGCCATATCGTACCAGTATACGGCCTGTTCGGAATTTTGCTCGACTCCACGCCCGGAGGCATACATTTGGCCCAGGAGGAAGCTTGCCCTGCTGGATGCAGGGGCAGCTTTCCGAGCCCATTCAAGGGCACTGGCGTAATCTTCAAAGGCGTGGGCAATCATTGCCATATTGGCCTGGGAGCGCGAATCCCCGCTTTCAGCAGATTCACGACAGGCATCCCTGGCGGCACTGTAGTTACGAATAGTAGTCAACAGGTAACAGTCACCCAGGGATTGCTCAGGGGCTTTTTCCGGCCCCGAGCCCTTCTCATTACTCTCGGTGACAACCGCAGTTGCCGGTGGCTCCTGCGGCTGGTCCTGTTGAACCCGCTCGGCAAAGGCTTTCACTTCGGCGGGGCAGGAGTACTGATAGCCGGCGCGATAGCGCGCCAGGGTCTGTTCGGTTGCCGGCTCGCCGGAATAGTCTTCGGCAATGGCCAGACAGCGGCGATCCCGTTCTTTCTCTATCTGACGTAGAACCAATTCCCGGTCGGGGTCATTACCATGCTCTTTCAGGTAGTCCGTGAGCGGATCTATATAAGGCTGATCAAACAGGGCCTGACGCTGCGACTCGTAGGGTTCGTGTTCAGGCTGGGTAACAATCGCCTCTATCACATCACCGGTGCGGACAAGAACATCCGACGATGCGTCAGACCAACGCCCTGTGTCGATGCCCGCGCACCCCGACAGGAACACAATAGTCACAACAGAAAAATACGAGCGATACATTGAAACCTGTTAATTATTTTCAGCACCAGAGTGTTCAGTTTTACACGGAGGGGCACTGACTCAAAGGTAGATCACGTACCTCGCCCTTCGCGACGACAGGGGCGAGATCGCTGTTGTCGCTGG
>CAZFPG010000300.1:0-4473 GCA_964521055.1 uncultured Marinobacter sp. | reverse complement strand
TTATCAGCAAGCAGATCGTCAAGATGCAGGAGCCGCGCCGGCTCACCCATGACGATATGGACGAGCGGCGGATTATCTACCCCGAGTCCCCGAACCGGGAACTGGTCAACCGGTTCCGCCACCTGCGCACCAAGCTGCTGGAACTGTCCGGTGGCAATAACTTCACTATGGTGGTCAGTGGCGCCACTGAGGGCGCGGGCTCATCTTTCATGGCCCTGAACCTGGCAGCCGCATTTGCCTTTGATCAGTCAAAAACCGCCCTGATCATCGACTGCAACCTGCGCAGCCCAACACTGCATTCCCAGCTGGATCTGGCCGCGGAAACCGGCCTGACAGACTTCCTGGAAGACTCCGATTACGACATCGGGCGGATTATCTATCCCACGGGCATTCCGCGCCTGCGGCTTATTCCCGCCGGCAGCCAGCGTGAAACACCAGCGGAATTCTTTACCTCATTCCGCATGAAACAATTCCTACAGGCCATCCGCCGCCGCTATCCAGACCGCTTTATCGTGCTGGACACCGCGCCCATCAGCGACTCACCGGATGCCCGCATTCTCGGGGACCTGTGTGATTACTCCATGCTGGTGGTGCCACACGGCCGCATAACCGCCACCGCCGCCGAGAACGCCGCCCAGTCGTTCGACCCCGAAAAGTTCGTAGGAGCTGTTATCAATGGATGATGTGCATGGATCAGGGAAGATCCGGTGGCTTACCTCCATCGGCACCGGTTTTCTGATAGCAGCAACGGGCCCGGCAATGGCCGCCACCAGCAGCCTCTCGGGCGGGATTGATAACCGCTTCACCGACAACGCCCGCCGCACTTCAAGCAATGAACAGAGCGACCTGGAAACCCGGGTAAATCTGAATATCGGGTATCTGAGCGACCCCGGCCAATGCACCTCTGCCGTGAACATGGGCCTTGGATACGGCTACTGGCACGACGATGCCTTCGACTCAGAGTTGTATACCAATGGCACCCTGCGAGGAGAGTGTGAACTGGCCCGGGGGCTGGTGTGGCAGGCTTCCGATACCGTCAGCCAGGTCACCCGGGATAACCGCCAGGCCCGGACACAGGACAACCAGACCCGCAAAAACGTGTTCCGCACCGGCCCAGAGTACACCCTGCAACTGACCCAGGTAGACCAGGTACAGTTTTCAGCGGCGTACGAGAATACCCAGTTTGAAGAACCGGAAGAGCCAGACAGCGAACGCGTCATCGGGCGCGTCTCATACAACCACAGCTTCAGCGACACACTCCAGGGCGGCCTGTCTGGCAGCGCCGAACGAACCGAGCTGGAGACCGGCCAGGAACTGGACCGCGAATCCGCTGTGGTCACCTTCAACAAGACATGGGCAACAACCCAGGTAAGTGGTTCCATTGGCCAGAACCGTCTGGAATCCAGGTTTGGCAGCCAGGAGGTCACCAGCGACGGAATCACCGGCACCTTTAACCTGACACGGGAGATCAATCCCAGCAGTGAATTTACCCTGAATGCCAATCGCCGGCTGACTGATCAGACCTCCACCCTGGCGCTTCAGTTCGAAGAGTTCAATTTCAACCTGACCCAGTCCGCCGCCGTGGAAATTACGGTTGTAAGAGCGGGCTACAATGCCCGGTACAGCAACGGCTCATCATTCAGGGCGGAGCTTTTCTCCAGCCGCAGTGATTATGTCGATACAGACGAGCGTGAGGAACGAACCGGCATTGATCTGCGCTATTCACGGCCGGTCACGGAATTGCTCTCATGGTTTACAGACGCTGGCTATCAACACCAGCGCTTTGAAGATGAGGGCTCCGAAGATGACCTGGCCCAGCTGTCGCTCGGGCTTGATTACCAGCTGAGCCAGAGAATGGATGTTCGTTCCGCCATCGGGCACCAGCGGAAGATGAGTGACGTTGCATCCAGGGAATACGACGAGAACTGGGTTGCAGTTTCCCTTAATTATCAATTTTTCTAAGATGTTAACAGGGGGAGCGTACCAATGAGCATTAAACCCGACACCACGGCAATGGCAAACGCTCTCACCATCGACGTGGAAGACTACTTCCAGGTAGCTGCCCTGGCCGAGGCCGTGCGCCGTGAAGACTGGCATTCCATGGAATACCGGGTAGAGGCGAACACCCACCGCCTGCTGGAACTGCTTGATCGCCACAACACCCGGGCAACCTTCTTCACCCTTGGCTGGGTGGCTGAAAAATCACCCCAACTGGTTCGCGACATCCAGAAAGCAGGGCACGAAGTGGCCAGCCACGGCTACAGCCACCAGTTGATCTATAACCAGACCCCCGACGTCTTTCGGGAAGAAACCCGGCGCTCGAAACAGATCCTTGAAGACATTACCGGCGAGCCGATTACGGGATATCGTGCTGCCAGCTATTCCATCACCAATCAGTCACGCTGGGCACTGGATATACTCGCCGAGGAAGGCTTTGTCTGGGACTCTTCCATATTCCCGGTACATCACGACCGGTATGGCATGCCGGGCACACCACGCTGGCCACACCGGTTAACAACCGACAACGGCCACGTACTGGCCGAGTTCCCCCTGAGCACCCTGAAGTTTCCCGGCTATACACTACCCATCGCCGGCGGTGGTTATTTCCGGTTGTTCCCCTACTGGTTCAGCCGCTGGGGCCTGGGCAGTATCAACCGCCAGGGCCAACCCTTCGTGTTCTATCTGCATCCCTGGGAAGTAGACCCGGACCAGCCGCGACTGGACGTAAAATGGTTCTCACGCTTCCGGCACTACAACAACCTGGATGTGTGTGAACACAGGCTGGACCAGTTGCTGGGCCACTTCCGGTTTACCGCCATGGGCGACGTACTGAGAAACCTGCAACTGCTTGAAAAGGAACCATCGGCAACCGCCGACCACGAGAGAATGGAATTCACATCACCATGCTAGCCCCGGTATTCTGGCTGTCCCTGTTACTGCTGTTCTACATCTATTTTGGTTATCCGCTACTGGCAAGAGCGGTGGCCTCCCTGCGTCCCAGACCTGTCAGGGCCAGTGCCGAATACCAGCCCAAAGTGTCCATCCTCATTGCCGCCTATAACGAAGCAAAGGACATCGAAGCCACCCTGCGCAACAAACTGGCGCTGGACTACCCGGCAGACAAGCTGGAAGTCCTCGTAATCTCGGACGAATCCGACGACGGTACCGATGACATCATCGAACGGGTAGCAAGCGACTCCCACTTCCCGATAAAGCTGTTCCGCCAGGTGCCCAGGCAGGGCAAGACAGCCGGCCTGAACACCCTGGTGCCGGAAACCAGCGGCGACATTATCCTGTTCTCGGATGCCAACTCCCAGTGGGACAGCCAGGCCGTGAGCCACCTGTGCAGCAACTTCGCCGACCCCTCTGTAGGCTACGTAACCGGCAAGATGGTCTACGTGAACGACGACGGCTCCCTGGTGGGCGACGGCTGCAGCGCGTACATGAAATACGAGAACTGGCTGCGGGAGCAGGAAACCCGGTTGGGGTCCGTTGTTGGAGTGGATGGCGGTATAGACGCCATGCGCAAAACCCTTTACCAGCCGCTGAACGCCGACCAGTTGCCGGACTTCGTACAGCCCCTGAAAGTGGTGGAACAGGGCTTCCGTGTGGTCTACGAACCCAGGGCCCTGCTGAAAGAAGAAGCCCTGCACGACAGCGACAGCGAATTCAGCATGCGGGTGCGAGTAAGCCTTCGCGCCCTGTGGGCACTGAAGGACATGCGCCACCTGATGAACCCCTTGCGGGATCCGGTGTTCGCCTGGCAACTCGTTTCTCATAAACTCCTGCGCTACACTGCATTCGTGCCCCTGGCCACACTGGCCATCAGTACCCTGTTGCTGGCCCCGGCCCGTGGCATCTATACATTGGCATTCCTGGGCCTTGTGATCTTCATGGCCCTGGCCTGGACAGGCCACAAGCGGGAAGGGGAAGGGCAGCCGCTGTCTGTGATCTATTCCATACCCTACTATTTCATGTTGCTGAACATCGCCTCCTATAAGGCAACTGCCGCGTTTCTCAAGGGTGAGAAGAAGGTTATCTGGAATCCAAGGAAGGGATAGGCCACCGATGGGAATCAAGGTACTACACCTGATTGATAGCGGCGGCCTCTATGGTGCCGAGAAGATGTTGCTTAGCCTGGTTCAGGAGCAGGTGAAGCAAGGGCTTGAGCCCATGATACTCAGTGTTGGAGAGCCGGATATTGGTGAGAAGGCTATTGAGGCTGAGGTAAATCGTCTGGGGTTGCCAGTAATGGCTTGGAGAATGAAGCCGGGCCTAAACATCGCTGAGAGCAGCAAGATTCTGCAGTGGGCTCGATCCAATAACTATGACCTACTTCATTCCCATGGCTTCAAGTTCAACGTGTTACTTGGCGGTCGTCCGTTGATGATACGTCGTATTCCTATGATTGCCACGCTTCACGGTTATGTACATGCGAAAAGATTCAGCAAGATGTGGCTCTATGAGATTTTG
>CAZFPG010000299.1:0-4490 GCA_964521055.1 uncultured Marinobacter sp. | reverse complement strand
CGGCTGCCCTGGGGCCGGCGACCGCCGCGCTTCCGGGTGATCGGCGGTTTTTCCAGTGCGGTCATCAGCTCTTCGTCGGGCACGGCCGTGGTGAGCTTCTGGCTGATATAGGATTCAATCGCCGGTAAGGAGAAGGCATCATCCTCGCTGGCAAAGCTGACGGACACACCATGCTTGCCTGCACGGCCGGTACGGCCGATCCGGTGAACATAATCCTCGGCGTTATCCGGAAGATTATAGTTGAACACATGGGTCACACCGTCCACGTGGATACCACGCCCGGCCACATCGGTGGCCACCAGCACCTGGATGCTGCCGTTCTTGAACTGCTCGAGGGTTTTCAGGCGTTTGTTCTGGGCGATTTCGCCGGACATCAGGGCAACCTTGACGCCCTGGTTGCGCAGGTCCTCGTCCAGATCACGACACTGGTCACGGCGGTTGGCAAATACCAGGGCTTTGTCCACTTCCGGACGCTTGAGATAGTTCACCAGCACCGGCAGTTTTTCGTCCTCGCCCACCAGGTAGACGGTCTGCTTCACCCGTTCGGCGGTTTTCTGTTCCGGCTCGATTTCGACAAATTCGGCGTTACGGGTCCACATGGAGGCCAGGTTGAGCACGTCCTGATTAAAGGTGGCGCTGAACAGCAGCGTCTGGCGCTCTTCCTTCGGGGTGCACTTGCGGATAATGCGCTTCACATCCGGAATGAAGCCCATATCCAGCATCCTGTCAGCCTCATCCAGGATCAGGATATCCAGTTGGTCCAGGAACACGTCCTGGGACCCCAGGAAATCGATCAGCCGACCGGGAGTGGCCACCAGGATATCGACAATCTCGTTCTGCAGCTGGTCACGCTGCTTGTCGTAGTTCATGCCGCCAACCACAGTAACCACGTTATGGCCGGTGTAGCCACACAGTTGCTCTGCATCCTTGGCGATCTGCATGGCCAGCTCGCGGGTGGGTGCCAGCGCCAGCACTCGCGGCTCGGACGCGAATCGGTCCTGCTCCGGAATGGGCGTTTCCAGCATGCTCTGGATGGCGGTAATCAGGAAGGCTGCGGTTTTGCCGGTGCCGGTCTGGGCCTGGCCGATCAGGTCCTGGCACGCCAGTGTCCATGGAAGGGTTTCCGCCTGGATTGGCGTACAATGCTCAAAACCGATGTCGGTGATGGCATCGAGAACCCGCTGGTCCAGGTTCAGATCCTTGAAAAGTGTCTTGCCTGCTTCAGGTGCATCAGATGTCATATTGCTTCAATTTACCTCTGTGTCTGTAACGGAACATTCGGGCATCACGCGCCTGGTCTCTTTCTTCCAGACTTCTTTAAAATCAGTCCCGGTTCCATAAAATGTCCTGAGCGTCTGAAAAAACTGGCCAGCGCGGGCCGGCAAGCCATGCTTCAGGTAATGATTGCCCTGCACTGTCACATTGCTGCGAAAGGCGCCTTCGTCCCACGCTCCACTTCCGGAGAGGTTGTCTACGCTGATGTGGAACCGAGCGCCGGCTGCTGCCGAAAACAACCATTCCAGGGCCTGCGGTTTGATTTCCGCCTTTTCAAAAGCCTGCTGCTGCTCCACGCTGCGGCCATCCGGGCAGTACCAGTAACCGAAATCCCGGAGTGTGCGCCGGTACTCGCCCGCAATACACCAGTGGCTGATCTCATGCAGCGCGCTGGCATAATAGCCGTGAGCAAAGATAATCTGTGCGTAGCCGTCAGGCTCCGTTACCGGCAAATACTCGGGTTCATCGCTGCCCCTGACCAGAACGGTCCGGTACCTTGCCCGGAACAGGTCATTAAACAGCATGATAAGATCATCTGGATCATGTCTCATGGGATGGGTATTGTGCGACTTTAGACCGTTCAATACCAGAGGGAACTTTTGCCTGGCGACTGTGTCCATTGCAACCTGAGCGGCGCTGTTTCAACCTGTCGGGTTTACGCGCCCGACAAACCCGGATCCACCAACGGTACTCTATCGACTATGACCGTCAGCACAACAACCTCATGCAGTATTGCCCCTGTCAGGGCATTGAGCCGTTTCCTCCTGTGCCTGGCATTGTCCTTCTTCTCTACCCTCGCTGCTGGTGCTGGCAACTCCCTGTTCGGCAGCGGCAACGACTTCCTGCCCGTTGATGAGGCCCTGCCTTTCAGTTTCGCGGCTGACGAGGGCGCGGTCGTGCTGACGTGGGATATTGCCCCTGATCACTACCTGTACCAGGGACGTATCGATGTCAGCAGTAAAACAGAAGGTGTCGAACTGGGCGAACCGGAATTTTCCTACACCGGCACAGACACCGAGGATGAGTTCTTCGGCAAGGTCACCGTCTTCTATGAGCCGGTGGAAGCCCGGGTTCCGGTGACGCTCCCCGAGGGCGTCCGTGAGGCGGAGCTGGAGGTGACCTACCAGGGGTGCGCCAACGCCGGGCTCTGTTACCCGCCCCAGACCAGGGATGTGCTCTACTACGCCAGCGCTGAAGGCAACAGCGAACCAGCCGCAGCCGGCAGCTCCGCAGGCGCCGGCTCTTCCGACACTGCCCAGGCACCGCCCGGGAATACCTCTACCGCCACGGGCCTGGCTGGTTTCCTGGCCAACCAGTCGATGCTGGTCATTGCCGGGCTGTTCCTTTTACTGGGCCTGGGGCTGACATTCACGCCCTGCGTGTTGCCCATGGTGCCGATCATTTCGTCCCTGGTTTCATCCCGCAACACCAGCACAACCGGCCATGCGCTACTGCTGTCGGGCAGTTATGTGCTGGGCATGGCGCTCACCTATGCCGCGGCCGGCGTTATTACCGGCCTGCTTGGAGCCAGCTTCAATCTTCAGGCACACCTGCAATCCCCCTGGGTACTGGGTGTTTTCGCGGCGCTGTTCGTGATCTTTGCGCTGTCCATGTTCAATCTCTTTGAGATCCAGTTGCCACGCTTCATCCGCGAACCGCTCAACAATGCCAGCCACCGTCTCACTGGCACGCGCGTCGCCAGCATATTCGGCATTGGCGCCCTGTCAGCCCTGATTGTGTCTCCCTGTGTATCCGCCCCACTTGCCGGCAGCCTGCTGTACATCAGCACCACCCAGGACGCAGTAATCGGCGGTGTTGCCCTGTTTGCCCTTGGTCTTGGCATGGGTCTTCCACTGATACTGGTAGCCGTGGGAGGTCGCAAACTGCTGCCAGCGACCGGCCCCTGGATGAACGTTGTCAAAGCCTTCTACGGTGTCATGTTGCTGGCGGTTGCCATCTGGCTGATAGAAAGGATGGTTCCCGGCTGGCTGGCATTAACCCTTTGGGGACTGCTCGTGGCCATTACCGGCGTGCAGTTGGGCGCTTTTGACGCCGCGAAGGCCGGCTGGGAACGTACTCGCAAGGGCATGGGGCTGGTGATGTTTGCCTATGGCCTGGCCTTGCTGGCCGGTGCAGTATCCGGCGCCAATGATCCACTAAAGCCCCTGGCCGCATTCACCGCCCCAAACCAACCCACGGCTGGCAGCTCATCAGCCGGTCCGGTGGCCAGTCATGCGGAGTTTCTGCGGCTGGAATCAGCGGCCGACATTCGTAGTGAACTCAGGAAGGCCGGCCGGAATGGCACACCTGTCATGCTCGATTTTTACGCAGACTGGTGCATCTCCTGCAAGGTCATGGAACGCAATGTCTTCAGTGATGGCGCCGTGATCCAGACGCTGGCACCCTACAAGCTCCTGCAACTGGATATGACGGACAACACGCCGGAGCAACAGGCGCTACTGGACGAGCTGGGGCTGTTTGGCCCGCCCGCCATCCTGTTCTACGATGACAGCGGCGTGGAAATCGAAACAGCCCGCGTATTGGGCGAGATGGACCGTGACCAGTTCCTGGGCCATCTTGAGGAACTGGGCATTTCCGGTGAATCCTGAAGGCTGTGATCAACTGCCCCGGCGAATATAGAACACGAACTCGTCGCCCTCTTCACCGCTGTACACCAGTTCATGGTCGAGAAACTGACAGAATCGCGGAATATCCCGGGTTGTGGACGGATCCGTTGCCGTTACCTTCAGCACGGCACCCGGGCCGATCTCAACGATCCGGTTGTGCAGCATCATGACCGGCTCCGGACAAAACAGCCCCCTGGCATCCAGCTCTGCATCATAATCCGGCTGTCCCATTGTCGGTCCTCCTGAAATTCCACCTGAAATTTGAGAAATACGTGCTAAATTATTGTTTATAGTTGTCAAAAACACTACGAGGTAAACAATGATCCGGGTGCTTATTGAACGCCATATCGCCGAATCACTTGAACCTGTTTATGAGGAACGATCCCGCAGGGTTCTTCAGAACGCTGTGGCCGCCCCGGGCTTTGTGTCCGGAGAAACCCTGGTGGATACCCACGATCCGAACCATCGGTTTACCCTTGCCAACTGGCGCTCGGAAGCAGACTGGCAACGCTGGTTTCTCTCTGACGAACGCCGCGAGCTGATGGCTGAGCTTATTCCGATGATGGACCGTGAGGAAATCATCACGGT
>CAZFPG010000298.1:0-4491 GCA_964521055.1 uncultured Marinobacter sp. | reverse complement strand
CGGAAACCATGCTGTCCAGGAACTGGTTGGCTTCGGCGGAGAAGGCGGGCACTTCGGTAATTCCGGGGTGGGCGGCCAGCTTTTGCAGCCAGCGGAGTTCGACGGTCACGCGGTTCCTGATCAGGCCATATTCACTGAAAATGTCACGGAAAACGCTGACTTTGCTGCCATAGCGTCCATCCACGGGGGAAATGGCGGTCAGGGCGTTGAGTTCCATCGAAAACCTCTCAAGTCATCAAAGATACGGTCAAAAGAAAAAAGCGGGCGCATATGATACACCAGCGATGGTCGGGATTCAGTCGTAAACCGACCGGTTTGCCTTCTCGGCGAGTTCCCGGGCGGTCATGATGACCTTGCGGCGGTTGAAAATGAGCTGCCAGCGACGTCCGCCGGTCTGGTGCCACAGTATCGAGGAGCGAATGCCAGCCAGAAGCAGGGCCCGCACCTTGGCGGCATTTTCCTCACGCTGGAGGATGGTGGGCTCACCGGTTACCTGGATGCGTTGGCGGAAGGTGCTGATGGTATCCGCGTAGATGGACGCCAGGTTGGCAATCAGGTTGCCGTGGCTGTACCCGAAGTGGCTGGCGGTGTGCCGTGCCTGGTCAATGCGACTGCCAATCACATCCAGCATATCGCTGTTTCGCCGCAGTTTGGACGACAGGTTGATCAGGTTGAGGGCATAGCGCAGCACTTCGATGTCCTGCTGCTTGCTCTGCTGGCTGAGGACGCTGGACAGGGTGGACAGGCCTTCCCGCAGGTCTTTCAGTTCCCCGCCGTAAACGTCCAGGGTGGTTTCCGGTTGTGTGGCAAACAGGGAGCGCATGCAGGTTTCGAAGCTGGATTCCGCGCACTGCCCGGAATGGGCCACCTGCTGAACCAGTGCCGACGCCTGGAAAACTCCTGCCAGGGCAAGGGTCTGGTCGTGAATCGATCGGCTCATGCGCCGGCTCCCTCTGCCTTGTTGCTGGTTGCTGTCGGTTCCTGTTCTCCGTCCCGCCAGGTTTGCTCGATAACACCGCCACCAAGGCAGACTTCGCCATCGTAGAAGACCACTGACTGGCCCGGTGTTACAGCCCGCTGGGCTTCATCGAAGATTACCCTGAATCCGCTGTCTGTGGCGGTAACCACGCAGTCCTGATCCGGCTGGCGGTAGCGGGTCTTGGCCCTGCAGCGGAATTCTGCCGCGGGCGGCTCTCCGGCAATCCAGTCCACCGGCCCACTAAGCAGACCGCGGGAGAATAGCAGTGGGTGATGCTTGCCCTGTACGGCAATCAGCACATTACGGGAAAGGTCTTTTTCCGCCACGTACCAGGGTTCATCGCCAAACGCACTCAAACCGCCAATGCCCAGGCCCTGGCGCTGGCCGATGGTGTGATACATCAGCCCCTGGTGGCGGCCGATAACCTGCCCGTCGGGCGTTTCGATATTGCCGGGCTGGGCAGGGATATACTGCTTCAGGAAATCGCGAAACTTGCGCTCGCCGATAAAGCAGATACCCGTGGAATCCTTCTTGTCATGGGTGATGAACCCCTGTTCGGCGGCAATACGCCGTACCTCGGGCTTCTCCAGTTCACCCACCGGGAACAGGGTGCGGGCGATGCGCTCACCGGAAACCGCATGCAGGAAGTAGCTCTGGTCCTTATTGGGATCCAGCCCCTTTAGCAACTCGGCCTTGCCGTCATCCAGCGGCCGCTGGCGGGTGTAGTGGCCGGTGGCGATGTAATCGGCACCCAGGGTGATGGCGTAGTCGAGGAAGGCGCGGAACTTCACCTCCTTGTTGCACAGAATATCCGGGTTGGGGGTGCGGCCGGCCTTGTATTCAGACAGGAAGTGTTCAAATACCCGGTCCCAGTACTCCGCCGCGAAACTGGCGGTGTGCAGGGTGAGGCCAATGGCGTCCGCCACGGCCTGTGCGTCGGCCAGGTCGGTCATGGCGGTACAGTATTCGGTACCGTCGTCCTCGTCCCAGTTTTTCATGAACAGGCCTTCCACCTGGTAGCCCTGGTCTTTCAGGAGCCAAGCTGCCACGGAAGAGTCCACGCCGCCGGACATGCCGACAATCACTCGGGTATTTTCAGGTGCTTTAGTCATGTCTGGATCTGCAGGGTTCAAAGGGGCGGATTCTAGCACTTAAGCCCGGTTACGTCTGCGCCTCGACAATGACGTCCAGGGGAAAGCGGCGCCCGTTTCGGTAATCTTCTATGCACTGCATCACCAGCGGGCTGCGGAGCTTGTTGGACTGCTGGCTGATTTCATCCGGTGTAAGCCAGTGGGCGGCGATGATGCCATCGTCCAGTTCCCGGGTAACCCGCTCCACCGCTCTGGCCGAAAAGCAGAAACGATAGTAGGTAACCCCGTTTGCCGGCGCCTTGTAGGTGTAAACGCCCAGGAAATACCGGGGCTCCACCTTCCAGCCGGTTTCCTCCAGGGTTTCCCGGAGCGCCGCATCAATTATTCTCTCGCCTTCCTCCACATGTCCCGCCGGCTGGTTGAACACCACCTGGCCGTGGCTGACCTCTTCCACCAGTAGAAACCGGCCCTGGTCATCTTCAACAACAACGGCGACGGTGGCGTGGGGTGTCCAGGTCATGAGCGAGTGGTTCTCCGTGGTGATGGTTTGCGGGATCTTACCGCTTTCCGTGAAGGTTTGTGCGATGGGGGTGCCGGCGCATGGGCCGTGATTTTCCTGAATTCTCCGGGGGCAAGCCCGTCCAGGGACCAGTCGCCAATACCATAGCGAACCAGCCGCAGGGTAGGGAAGCCCACGGCGGCCGTCATGCGACGAACCTGCCGGTTTCTGCCCTCGGTGATGGTGATTCGTATCCAACTGGTGGGAACGGATTCCCGGTGCCGGACGGGCGGATTCCGCGGCCAGAGGTCCGGTGGTTTCATCGCTGATACGTCGGCCGGGCGGGTCTTGCCGTCTTTCAGTTCAACACCCGTACGAAGTTGCTGCAACGCCTTGTCGGAGATTTCACCTTCAACCTGCACCCAGTAGGTTTTCGGCATTTTCAGCCGTGGAGAAGCGATACGATGCTGCAACTGGCCATCATCCGTCAGTAGCAGCAGGCCCTCGGAGTCGAAGTCCAGCCGGCCGGCGGGGTAGACAGAGGGAATGGTGATCCAGTCCGCCAGGGTGGCGCGGCGGTCGCCGTTGCTGTCACCGCTATCGTCGGTGAACTGGCACATGACCCTGAAAGGCTTGTTAAAGAGAACAAGGGTTGCCATTGCGCAGGGAAACCTTCGGATATTCATGGGAGGGACAGTATGCCAGAAAAGACCGGGAGACCGGCACGGAGGGCTATCTGAAAAACAAGGCTAATCGCCTGGTTTCAGAAAGCCCTCCGGTTGCCTATGATTCTGGAACACAGGGGTAGAGAAGGCCGCAAGCTATCTTGCAGTCGCAGGTTGCCGTAGCTCGTGCGCATTGTGGATGCGCGTCGGGGCCGGGCAGTGCTGCCTTCTAGATGGCAGATCAGGCGTTGGCGGCGCGGGGCCGATCCTGATAGTCGTTGCCTTCGCTCTGTCTGGCTTCGGTATTGGCACCACGGTCAGGACTTGCATCAGAGGTACTCTCTGATGAACCCGCCGATGAACCCTGCTTTTGAGGCTGCTCCTCGGGCACAATATTGACCGCGTGAATCCCCTTGTCACTGGGTTTCTTGTCGAAAGTGACAGGCTGACCGGCCTTTAAAGTTTTGTAACCTTCCATTTGCACTGAAGAGAAGTGAGCAAACAGATCGTCACTGCAGCCTTCCTCGATAATGAAGCCATAACCCTTGGCATTGTTAAACCACTTTACTTTGCCTCTTGGCATGATGAACTCCCCTGTTCTTTCACTGTCAGTGTCTTTGTTATTGGTATTTTTACCGAACGTTTTGCCTTGCACGGATACCGGCGCTGAAGGCCTGTGTTACAGGACCCTTACGCCAATTTACAATATTTTACATTGCTATCGTACTGTTGACCAATATTCGTTCAGAGTCAATAGCAGTTATAGCCGGAATGTATGGTTGAACCGGGGCCGGAGCCTGTATCATGACAATATTGATAACCAGCGCACGCCCGGTTCTGTCGAGTACCTTGAAAACCGGGCGGCGGACAACCATCTTTAGGAAGAGGCACCGATTTCCGGTAAAGAATCATGCGGACTATCCAGAATTCTCTACTAGTATTAAATCAGGGGGAGGACGAACAGCCCGGGCGTCAGGACGACGTCAGTGTTGCTCCCGAGAAGCCTGCTCTCAAGCGTCCCGCACGCTTCAGGGTGTTGCTTCTGAACGATGATTACACACCCATGGACTTCGTCGTGGAGGTGTTAATGAAGTTCTTCGGAATGAACGAAGAAAAGGCGACGCAGGTGATGCTGCTCGTCCATACGCAGGGAAAGGCCGTATGCGGGGTATATACCCGGGACATCGCGGAAACAAAGGCGGCACAGGTGAACCAGTATTCTTCGGAATGCGAGCATCCGCTCCTTTGCGAGATTGA
>CAZFPG010000297.1:0-4500 GCA_964521055.1 uncultured Marinobacter sp. | reverse complement strand
TACTGTCATGAGATTCGTGTGTCCGTTTTGTCCCGGGACAAATAACTTGAGCCACGGGCGTGCACAGGATTTAGGGCGATGTCCGGGACCAGATATAAAAGCCCGAACCAAAACCGGCAGAATTTTACACTGTTGGCAGACACAAAAAAACCGGAATACCGAGGTCTTCCGGTTTTGTCAATCTGGCAACGAACCTTAGCGAGTGCCCTGGGGGTCCTTGAGGAACCTCAGGAAGTCGCTGTCGGTATCGATGACCATGATGTCATCTTTGCTGGAGAAGGTTTCCTGATAGGCTTCAAGACTGCGGTAGAAGCTGTAGAACTCTCCATTCGAGCCATAGGCATCGGCATAGATCTGCGCTGCCTCGGCATCACCCTCACCACGCATCTCTTCCGCACTGGCGAAAGCTTCTGCGAGGATGACGGTGCGCTGGCGATCCGCATCAGCGCGTATACCCTCAGCGAGTTCCTGACCGCGGGACCGAAACTCCTGCGCCAGCTTCTCACGTTCGGTCGCCATCCGACGGAATACGTTCTGGCTGACCTGGCCCGGAAACTCGATGGCCTTGACCCGGATGTCCACCACGTCAATGCCGAATTCCTTGATAGCCGTCTCGTTCACGCGCTCACGCAACTGGGTCATCAGCTCATCCCGTTGACCGGAAACAACCTCTACCATGGTGCGAACACCGAACTCATCGCGCAGCCCATTATCCACACGGGACAGCAGCAACTGGGACGCCCTATACTCGTCGCCGCCGGTGGCACGATAGAACTGGTCCACATCCTGAATTTTCCAGGCAATGTAGGAATCCACGTCCAGAGGCTTCTTTTCGATAGTCAGGTACTGGCGCGACGGAAGATCTGTCGTCAGCAACCGGATATCGAACTCACGCACCTGGTCGATGACCGGTACTTTGAAGTGAAGACCGGCCGGGATGTCTGTCTCGATCAACTCACCGAACCGTAGCAACACCCCCCGATGGGTTTCGGGAATAATGTACACGCTGGACAGCGTCACGAGCATTATGATCAGGGCGCCTGCAAGGCCCACAATACCTTTGGGTCCCATAATTATCTACTCCTCCGAACGCCTGAATCCTGCCTGCCACGCAGTTCCTGAATGACCTGATCCGACAGGGTCTTGATGTCTATATCGCCGCTGCCAGAGTTTCCGGAACTGCTCTGGCTGCCGGAGCTTCCACCCGAGCGATTGGTCAGCCGATCCAGGGGCAGATACATCATGTTGTCACTGCTCTGGGTGTCCACCAACACCTTGGTGGTACGGGACAGCACACCTTCAAGCGCCTGGATGTACATGCGTTCCCGTGTCACTTCCGGCGACTGCTGGTACACATCAAGCACCGCCAGGAAGCGTGAAGTCTCACCTCGGGCACGCTCAATCACTTCTTCCCGGTAGGCTGCCGCTTCTTCAGTCAGGCGCTGGGCTCGGCCACGGGCTTCAGGAACCACCTTGTTGCGGTAGGTCTCTGCTTCTTCCTTGACCTGCTGTTCATCCTCACGTGCCCGCTGCACTTCGCGGAAGGCATCCTGCACGGCATCCGGTGGCTGGGTGCTCTCGACGTTTACCCTGACAATGGAGAGACCAGTCGCATATTCCTCAAGGAAGTTCTGCAAACGCTGCTCAACCCGGACAGCCAGTTCAGCACGCCCTTCTGTCAGAACATCATCCAGAACGGAGCTACCCACTTCGTGACGAAGAGCGCTGTCTGTCGCGAAGGCCAGTGCCTGGTTCGAGTCACGGACATTCAGAACATAGGCCCTGGCATCCCCGACGCGATACTGCACCTGGAGGTCAACCGAAACCAGATTCTCGTCCTGGGTCAGCATCTGCCCGCTGGACTCTGCGTTCCTTACGTTGGTCACACGCACCAGACGCACGTTGTCGATAAGCGGAACCTTGAAGCGCAGACCCGGGTTCTCGGTTCGGCTGTACTCGCCGAACCTCAGAACAACGGCACGCTCCTGCTCATCCACCGTGTAGAAGGACTGGAAAATGACGTAACCGGCGAAAATGATCGCCGCCAGCGCAATAATCGCCCCGATACCGCCGGCACTGCTTCCTCCACCGGAGGAAGGTCCACCGTTGCCACCGGACTTCTTACCCTTGCCGCCGAGCAGCTTGTTGAGTTTGTCGAGGCCCTTTTTCAGCGCTTCGTCAAGGTCTGGTGGACCCTGATCATTGCCGCCACGACCGCCACCGGTGCCCCAGGGGTCATTGTCATTGCGGTTTCCACCCGGTTCATTCCAGGCCATAGTGCTCTCCGTTCCAAACTGATCGAATGGCTGCAAATACTAGGGATTTCTGTACGCCCCGGCAATAGTACAACCTGTCTATATACGTTGTTCCTCAAACTTTACATCTTTTTCCTGCATGCCGGCGCGACTCAGGAGCTGTGACCAGTCCCGGTGCTGGAGGCGAACCTCCACCACCGACTCGCCGTTTTCACGGTGATTCTCACTGAGCACGGATCCGGCCTGGTGCAACAGAGCGCGGAGCTTTCCATCGGCGGGCCCGAGCACCACAAAATGGTGGATCACATCTTCCGCCAACCGCTCTACAATGGTATCGAACAGCTCGTCAAGCCCCGCCCCGGTCACCGCTGAAACCCAGACCCGTACAGGGACGCCATCTTCGTTGCGCTCGATTCTGGGCTCGAAATTGTCCAACAGGTCAATCTTGTTGAAGACCTGAAGGACGGGAATCTCGTCCGCGCCTATTTCCGCCAGCACCTCTTCCACCTGTTCCATGTTCTCATCGCGCCGGTGGTCATGGCAGTCGATGATATGAAGGAGGATGGAGGCTTCCGTGGTTTCTTCCAGTGTTGCACGGAAGGCTTCCACCAGTTTATGAGGCAGGTGACGGATAAACCCAACGGTGTCGGCCATTACGACCGGCCCGATATCCGGAAGTTCCAGCCGCCTCAATGTAGGGTCGAGGGTAGCAAACAGCTGGTCTGCCGCATACACAGTAGAGGCAGTGATGCGGTTGAAGAGCGTGGACTTTCCTGCGTTGGTATAACCCACCAGTGATACCGTGGGAATATCGGCGCGCTTACGGGCCCTGCGCCCCTGATTGCGCTGCTTGCGAACTTTTTCCAGCCTGCGGTGGATCGACTTGATGCGCTCCCTGAGCAGGCGCCGGTCGGTTTCCAGCTGGGTTTCACCCGGACCACGCAGGCCAATACCGCCCTTTTGCCGTTCCAGGTGTGTCCAGCCCCGGACAAGCCGTGTGGACATGTGCTCCAACTGGGCCAGCTCAACCTGTAACTTGCCCTCGTGAGTACGGGCCCGCTGTGCAAATATATCCAGAATCACACCCGTGCGGTCAAGCACCCGGCACTGGAGCTCCCGTTCAATGTTACGCTCCTGGCTGGGGCTCAGGGCATGATTGAACAGAACCACGTCGGCCTCGTTGGCTGTGACAGCGTCCCGTATCTCCTCGAGCTTGCCCTCACCCACGAACAATCTCGGGCTGGGCTGTTTCCGGGAACCGGTAACAACACCGACCGGCTCAACGCCTGCGGACCAGACCAGTTCGCGGAATTCGCCCAGATCCTCGGACTCTTCATGGTGGGAAGAAAACTCAATGTGAACGAGAATAGCCCGTTCACCAACATCGGGACGCTCAAACAAGTAGTAAAAACTCCGGATCAATCAGGTTGTAACAGCCAACGAAACCGGGAACAAAACAAACACCCGCGGCCCTCCATGCCTGTTCAGGCCTGTCGGGAGCGCGGGTGGTCACACCGGCGTTAGCGGGTGAATCAGTCCTCAGATTCTTCCCCACCAGGGGCCTGCGGTGGAATGCGAACATTCCGTGCGGGAACAACGGTGGAAATGGCATGCTTGTAGACCATCTGGCTGACAGTGTTTTTCAGCAAAATCACGAACTGGTCAAAAGACTCGATCTGGCCCTGAAGCTTGATACCATTGACCAGAAAGATGGAAACCGGAATGCGTTCCTTGCGCAATGCATTTAGGTAAGGGTCTTGTAGAGAGTGCCCTTTTGACATGTGTTTTCTCCTGTTTATAAGTAAAGGCAGATCGTCATTATCAAGGTTTAAATGTGGTGCGATATTCAATAATTTTCAAGGCAGTGTCTGACATAAGTTTGTCGTCACTGTCCAGCCAGTCCAGACCGGACCACTTTCGCAACCAGGTCAGCTGACGCTTGGCAAGCTGCCGGGTAGCGGCCGCTCCTTTTCCCACCATGGTGTTGTAATCACAATCACCAGCCAGGTGGGACCAGGCCTGTCGATACCCTACGCAGCGCATGGAGGGCAGGCCGGGATGCAGATCGCCTCTGGCCATCAGCGCCCTGACCTCATCAAGAAAACCGGCGTCCAGCATTGCCTGAAAACGCAGGTTGATTCTTTCATGGAGTATCCGCCTGTCGGCGGGAGCCATCGCAAGCTGCACTACAGTATACGGAAGAGACGGCGATTCGTCTGCCTGCCATTGGGTGAAATAGGTGTAA
>CAZFPG010000296.1:0-4509 GCA_964521055.1 uncultured Marinobacter sp. | reverse complement strand
CGCACCTGCTGGGTCAGGAACTCATTCGCCAGCCGGCGAATATCAGTGACATTAACGCCGGTACCCACCGAACCGGCCCCGGTACGCTGGGACGCCTGGGTTTCGAACTGAACCTCCTGGCGGCTGTAACCCGGGGTGTTGGCGTTGGTGATGTTGTTACCGGTGGTGTTCAGCGCCGTCTGGTGCCCGAGGATACCGGTCAAGCCAATATTGATGAGCCCTGCCATAAACCTTACTCCTCAGCCTCACGGGAGCCCATGGACAACGTCGTCATGGAGTCGTTGTTCATGATGCGACGAATCTTGGCGCCATAGTTCGGGTCGGTGGCGTAACCGGCTTGCTGCAACCTGTCGGCAAACTCGTCGGGATTATCCGCGGCTGCCAGTACATCCCGGTAACGGGGGTTGGACTCCAGGAACGACACGTAATCCCGGAAGCTCGACTCATAATCCGGATACGCCCGGAATGCCGCCCGCTCGTTCATTGGTACACCTTCCCTGAACTCGGTGGTGGCAATATCCACGGACTCACCCTGCCAGCGGTTGTCGGCCTTGATACCGAACAGGTTGAAGCTCGGAGAGCCCCCGTCACCTTCAATCATGTGTCGGCCCCAGCCGGTTTCCAGCGCCGCCTGGGCAATCATCAGGCGGGGGTTGATACCACTCTGCTCAGCCACTTTTTCCGCCATGGGCAGAAGTTCGCGGACGAACTGTTCAGGTGAATCGAATCGGGCCGGTACGGGTGCACCTGCCTCTGAAGCAGCTGGTGGCACGGTGGTGTCGGCCACCTGGTTCACCTTCTCCACCTGCTCCGGCAACCGTGATGACAGTACCGGAAGATGGCGGTCGTAGTCCGCCAGCGTCTTCTTGTGAGCCGCCATTGGCTCGCCTTTCTGGTCCATGCCCGGTATCTGCCGGCTAAGCTGTCGAACCAGAGCCTCGGAAAGTCCGGTGCCCTGCTTCTGTGACAGCGTCAGGCTGAGCTGACTGTCGAACATCTCGCGATAGAATTCCGACTGCTGACTGTTCAGGTAGTTGCCCTCGGCAAACACGTCTCCGGCCTTGCGCATGGACTTGACCATTTCCGAAAGGAACAGACCCTCGAACTGCTTTGCCACTTCCAGCAGCGCGGCGTTCTTGTCGGTTCTGGCCTGGGTCTTGAGGTCGTTGAGGCCACCGAAATCGGTATAGACCTGGGCTTTCTGGAGACTGAGATCCTGCATCACGCCACCTATATCACGATCAGCTCGGCCCGCAATGCGCCGGCCTGTTTGAGTGCCTCAAGCACCGCCATGACATCACCGGGTGCCGCACCGACCTGATTCACTGCCTGAACAATTTCGTTCAGGGTGACCGCAGGGCCAAACTGGAACATTCTTGCCGGGTCTTCGGTAATCGCAATCTGGGTGTTGGGTTCCACCACCGTTTCGCCATCAGTGAAGGGGTTGGGCTGGTTAGCCTCCGGGTTCTCTTCAATGGTCACGGTGAGATTGCCGTGGGTCACAGCGGCGGGACTGACTTTCACATTCTGCCCGACCACAATGGTGCCGGTGCGGCTGTTGATCACCACCTTGGCGGCATCCTGTGCCGGGTCGACATCAATGTTCTCGAGGATGGAGAGAAAGCTCACCCGCTGGGACGGATCACGGGGTGCCTTTACCGAAACCGCCGTGGCATCGTGGGCATAGGCCATGTCCGGACCCAACTGGTCATTTATGGCCTCCACTACCCGGCGAGCCGTTGTGAAGTCGGGGCGCATCAGGTTAAAGGTAATGGTATCGCCCTTGGTAAAAGGCGAGGTTACTTCCTGTTCAATGGTGGCGCCATTGGGTATGCGGCCAACACTGGGCACATTTACGGTGATTCGCGAACCATCGGCGCCCTGGGCACCAAATCCGCCCACTACCAGACTTCCCTGGGCCATGGCATACACCTGGTCATCGGCACCCTTCAAGGGTGTCATCAACAGCGTGCCACCTCTGAGACTATCGGCATTGCCAATGGAGGACACGGTTATGTCCAGCTCCTGACCCTGCTTGGCAAAAGGCGGTAAATTTGCCGTAACGGTAACGGCAGCCACGTTGGCAAGGTTGGGGTTTACACCTTGCGGCAGGGTGATCCCGAACTGGTTCATCATGTTACGGAAGGTCTGGTTGGTGAACGGTGCCTTGTCACCGGTACCATCAAGACCCACCACCAGGCCGTAACCCACCAACTGGTTGTTACGCACACCCTTGATACGCGCCAGGTCCTTCAGGCGGTCCGCCAGCACAGGCGCCGCAATCACCGACAGTGCCAGTACAAGTACCCAGAACCTCAGCATTTTCATAGCGGGAACCACTCACTGTTGAAGAATCGCGCCAGCCAGCCCATCTGATTGGCCTGGTCAAAATCACCGGTACCGCCATAGGCGATACGGGCGTCTGCAATACGGTTGGAAGCCACGGTATTATCCGGAGAGATATCCTGGGGGCGCACCAGCCCGGTCAGGCGGATGTATTCATCCCCGTTGGTCAGCGACAGCCATTTCTCGCCACGGATATGCAGAACGCCGTTGGGCAGCACCTCCGTCACTGTAACGGTAATGTTGCCGTTCAGGCTGTTGCTCTGGTCCGCTTCCGCCTGGCCCTGGAAATCACGTTCCAGATCGATATCTGTCTCCAGTCCGATGTTGCCTTTGCCCAGAATGCGCGGGTCCAGCATGGAGATTTCGTTGTCCTTGCTGATACTGCTTTCAGCGTTCTTGCTGGCGCGGGTGGATTCTTCCAGGGTCACTGTCAGAATATCGCCAACGTTCAGCGCCACCGTATCGCCATACAGGCTGTAGTTACGGGAGGACTGATAGATAGCACCAGACTCAGGGTCCCTCTGCATCATGGCTTCGGCGCGCACCGGGGAATAGGCCGGGTCGTCCGGCATGGCCCGGGGGCGGCTCATGGCAGTACAGCCCTGGAGTACAACCAGTGCCAGGACCACGGCCAGGGTTCCCGCGCCGTGCCTGCCTGTTCTGTTAGTGATAGTGGGTGTCATGATTGCCCCTCCTGACCGCTGCTACCGGTTAACCGATATTGTTCGTGATGAACTGCAGCATCTGGTCCGTTGCAGAGACCACCTTGGAATTCATTTCATAGGCGCGCTGGGTGGTAATCATGTTGACCAGCTCCTCTACCACCTCCACGTTGGACGCCTCGACCATGCCCTGCTCAAGGGTTCCCAGCCCGCCGATTCCCGGCTCGCCTTCAGCGGGATCACCACTGGCGTTGGTCGCCTTGTAGAGGTTGTTACCGATGGCCTGCAGGCCCTGGGGGTTGATGAAATCCACCAGGGTAATTTCACCCAGGTTGACCGGCGCCGCCTGGTCATCGGTTACAGCGGACACAGTGCCGTCCTTGCCGATGGTGACGTTCGTTGCGTTCTCCGGCACGTTGATGTTCGGCTCCAGGGTGTAGCCATCCGGGTTGACGATGTCGCCATCGGAATTCAGCTGGAACTGGCCGTCACGGGTGTAGGCAATCTGGCCGTCCGGCAGCAGGATCTGCATGAAGCCACGGCCGTTCACCGCCATGTCCAGCGGCTGCTCGGTTACTTCCAGGTTGCCCTGGGAGAACTGCTTGGCTGTGCCAACGATGCGTACACCGGTACCCAGTTGAAGGCCGGATGGCAGCTCCGAGTTCTGGGTATTCAGACCACCGGGTTGCCGGTCGATCTGGTACAGCAGATCCTGAAACACTGCCCGGTCGCGTTTGAAACCGGTGGTGTTCACGTTGGCCAGGTTGTTGGAGATGGTGGACATGTTGGTGTCCTGTGCGCTCAACCCGGTTTTGCTGACCCAAAGTGCTGGATGCATGTCATCTACTCCTTGCCGGGGCTGCTTCAATGCGGCTGATTCTTGCCGCTTTCACACCCATCCGGACGATGTTCAATAGGTTTATCAGAGGTTCTGCAACAGTCGTGCCGAAGCCTCGGAATTCTGATCGGCAGTGGTCATTATCTTCACCTGCATCTCGTACTGACGGGACAGCTGCAGGTTGGAGATCATCTCTTCCACGGCGTTCACGTTGGAGCTCTCAAGAAAGCCAGACGCCACTCGCATATTGGCATCCGGGGGTTCCGGCCCATCCAGGGCCTCATCGGCCTTGCGGCGAATAAAGCCGTCTTGACCCTTTTCCAGGGCTTCGGCTGGCGGGTTCACGAGTTTCAGGCGGTCCACTTCCACGAGCTGGTCCGGCGGGCCGCCGACCGGCACGATGGATACCGTTCCGTCAGAGCCGATCTGCACATTGTCAAAAGGGGGCAAGGCCACCGGGCCACCGTTACCCATTACCATCTCTCCGCTGGAGAGCCGCACCAGGCCATTTACATCAATCTGCATGCTGCCGGAGCGGGTAAAGACTTCCTCGCCCTGCTGGTTCTGCACCGCCAGCCAGCCATCGCCTTCAACAGCAACGTCCAGCTTGCGGCCGGTATCCATCAATGCACCTGCGGAGAGATCGGTGCCAGGCCTTTCGGC